>CAVGHS010000023.1:20440-24709 GCA_963629085.1 bacterium | reverse complement strand
CAATATGACATTTGATGCAGGAATAAATCCGTTTTATTATATGGCGAGAGCGATCATTGGGATCTTATTCTGGCTGAGAGTCGTGAAGATAATAACAGGAAGATTGGGATTGAATAAGATAGGTATATATTATGCAAACCATACATTTTCTTTAATGATGCATCAGGGTTTATTTGGAATTCTCATTAACGGAGTGATAATTAAAATTTTGCATAAGGAAAATTTATCAGACGCACACCACACGCAAATATGGTTTAACTCGTTAGATGGGATACAAAAAGCATGGCTGCCTATCTTGGTTAGCGCGTCCATAATATTATGTATAAAAATATATGATTATCTAATTGAACGTTTGAAAGATTTGATGGAAAAATAAATAGGATAATATCTGTATTAGTCTATGCGGTGAACACAAAAATATGGTATAATAAAAAATATTGTGAACTGAAAGGAAGTAGTACATTATGAAAAAAGTAATCGCAACAGATAAGGCTCCGGCAGCAATCGGACCATATTCACAGGCAATCGAAGTAAACGGTATGGTTTATACATCAGGTATTATTCCGGTAGATCCTGCTACGGGCAATATCCCGGAGGGATCTGTAGCACAGGCGGAGCAGGCATTCTTAAATATGAAGAATCTCCTGGAGGCAGCCGGTACAGATATCAGTCAGGTAGTAAAGACGACCGTATTCATTAAGGAAATGAATGATTTTGGAGCGATCAATGAAGTTTATGCAAAATACTTCACAGAGCCATATCCAAGCCGCAGTTGTGTAGAAGTGGCAAGACTGCCAAAGGATGTTATGCTTGAGATCGAAGCCATTGCTTTAAAATAAAAGATATTTATAATTGCAGAAGGCAAAAAGAAAAGAACCCATAGCGGTTCTTTTCTTGCACTTGTTATAGAATTGTAAGGATTCGATCAGACGCGCAAATCGATGTTCTGACCGATTCCGTTGACGGAAGCCTCTGAAACAGGGGCAGGCATAGAAGCCAGAGAAGCGGCAAGAAGATCACCGGCAGATGTGGCGGTATCCAGTTGCTTGCCTAACATGGCAATGCCAATCTGTTGTAAGGCACCGGTATCGGATATCATACCGGAAGAAACAGGTGTAATATTCATGACGATGTCTCCTTCCTATGCGATAGACCATGTATATCTATGGAATACTCTGTCATACTTAATTGTAGTATGGCACATCAGGAAGAAAATGACAAGAGGAGAAAAAGGAGAAGCAAAAATGTATGACGTTATTATAATAGGAAGTGGTCCTGCAGGGCTGGCGGCGGCTATTTATGCCAAGCGCGCGGCACTTGAGACGCTGGTCTTGGAAAAGACACCGCTGAGCGGAGGACAGATCATCAATACCTATGAAGTTGATAATTACCCGGGGTTGCCGGGGATCAGCGGCATGGAATTGGGACAAAAGATGCGTGGGCATGTTGACGCGGAAGAAGCAGAGGTCAAGACGGCGACGGTCACTGCCATTGAGGATAAGCAAAATTATAAGATTGTCCATACCAATCAGGGTGATTTTGAGACAAAGACAGTCGTGCTCGCTATGGGGGCATCCCATAGACAGTTGGGAGTTCCCGGAGAAGAAGATCTTTGCGGCATGGGTGTATCTTATTGTGCAACCTGTGACGGGGCTTTTTTTAAGAACCGTGATGTGGCAGTGGTCGGTGGCGGCAACGTTGCGCTGGAGGATGCGCTTTTCCTGGCAAGAGGATGCCATAAAGTCTATCTGATCCATAGACGCGACGCCTTTCGCGGAGCAAAAGTCTTGCAGCAGCAGGTAGAGGCAAAGGACAATATCGTCTGTCTGATGGATTCTGCCGTTGATGAGATCGTAGGGCAGGACATGGTGGAAAAACTGCATATTTCCAATACCAAGACACACGAGACAACAGATCTGCCGGTCCAGGGGATCTTTATTGCTGTTGGCATCAAGCCGAATACAGATACGATCCAGGGATTGCCAAAGCGTGATGAGGCAGGTTATATCATCGCAGCCGAAGATGGTGTGACCGATATACCGGGTATTTTTGTTGCAGGAGATTGCAGGACAAAGCAATTACGCCAGGTGATCACGGCAACGGCAGATGGCGCCAATGCGATCACGTCTGTGGAACGTTATTTGTACGAGACATACTAATGTCACAATTTGGTAGGGGCATAGACTTGACATGTTACAGACCCTTTGCTATAATGGCAAAAGTGATGTAACAATTTCGTAACAAATGTTTCACATGGAGGTTTACGATAACATGAGAAAAGATGAAAAGATAAAGATTTCATATGCGGTAGCAGCAGGTGTGCTTTTAGGCAGCGTGTCTATCACATCTCTTGCTTCTCCGGTTGCCGGTGTTGTAGGCATGGCATCTACAGACAGTGCAACGGTCGCATCTAATTCATATTCTACCTTGTCCGGTGTTTCATTGACTTTGGCGAACATTTTATCCGATGCTTCAGCAGCAGCCAATAACACCAGTGATGTGGCAAGCAATGACACGGCTACAGTAGAGCAGACCCAGCAGTCTGAATACGCCAATGTAGCCATTGCCCAGGTAGACAATTACGTTAATATCCGTAGTACCCCAAGCGAGGACGGCGATGTTGTCGGCAAGTTATACAACAAGTCAGCCGCTACCGTACTTGCTACCGAGGGAGACTGGTATCAGATCACATCCGGCAACTGTACCGGATATGTCAAGTGTGAGTTCGTTGTTGTAGGCGATGAGGAACTGGCAAAATCCGTTTCTACCAGACTCGCAACGGTTACCACACAGACCTTATACGTCAGAGAGCAGCCGACGACGGAGTCTTCTGTTGAAGGAATGGTTCCGGAAGGAGACGACCTTGTTGTGACAGATGAGTCTATGGCTGATACAGGTTGGGTAAAGGTATCCTTATTAGATTATGAGGGCTATGTATCCTTAGAGTTTGTTACTTTGTCAACCGATTATGTGACAGCAGAATCTAAGGAAGAAGAAGAAGCAAGACTTGCTAAGGAAGAAGCAGAGCGTAAGGCAGCCGCAGCCGCTGCAGCAGCATCTTCAAGAAAGTCATCCGGCGGATCTTACTATACAGGCGGATCATCATCCTATGCATCCCCAAGCGGTTCCGGCGGATCAGCAGTTGTAAGTTATGCATCCCAGTTCGTGGGCAATCCGTATGTTTACGGTGGATCTAGTCTGACAAACGGAACAGACTGCTCCGGATTTGTTATGAGTGTTTACTCTGCTTTTGGTGTAGGACTTCCGCATTCTTCCAGTGCTATGCGTAGCGTTGGTTATGGTGTAGATGTCAATTCTATGCAGGCTGGTGATATCGTATGTTACAGTGGACATGTTGGTATTTACACAGGTAATGGTACGATCGTTAATGCTTTAAATAGCAGTTCCGGTATCACATACACCAATGTAAACTACAGCCCGATTCTTGCAGTTCGCAGAATTTACTAATTTGCATATCAAGTTGGATTTGAGCCTCAGGCAAATGCCTGGGGCTTTTTATTGTCGTGTATGCCGAGCAAAATGTTCAGTAGATATGACGGTGGAGGACTTATCGTGGGTGAGGCTGGAGTGTGTGATAGGCAGGGGACTGCGAGAGAATACTTTGGAACAGGTTGGGCTAATTTCTTGTGAGGGCAATTTGCTTGGTGTGAACTGTCTCTTGCACAGCTTCGACAGCCGGCGGGATGTGTCCGCCTGAGACAGATATTCAGGGGCGCCGCACACAAGAGGCTCTAATAACTTGTGCATGAGTTATAGCAAGAAATCGGCAACCGGCGCAAACGAACATCCATGTGCGGTTGCGCCTCTCGGGTACATCCGTGTACCCGAGTTGCCGTGTGGATCACAAGTTATAAGAGTCTCTAATGCGCTTTGCATTCATATCTGTCATCAGGCGAACATCATCCCTAACGGCTGTCTAACTTTGCAAAGACAGTTCTAATCACACCAAGCAAATGCCCTCATATAGAAATTGCCCGTTCTGTGACAGTATCCTCTCGCAGTCCCCTGCCTATCACACACTCTAACCGTTCCGCCTACGTTAAGTCCTCTCCCCAAAAAGTATTCAGACAATAATTTTGTCAAGGCAAAAAGTGTTTTTTGGAAGAACTGCACAAAAAACCAAAATTTGGTAAGAAACGAAAAAATCCACATGGAATACCGAAAAAATTTATCCACAATTTTCGTGGCAAAAAAGTGGGAAAAATGGACTTATACACGGAATTATTAACTTTATCCACAATTTGGGGG
>CAVGHS010000023.1:0-20430 GCA_963629085.1 bacterium | reverse complement strand
AAGAACGAGTGTTTTGTAAGTTTCTGATAAAATTTGTCGAAAAAGGAAAAAAGCATTGACTTTTAAAATGTAAAAAATGTCAAAATCTGGAGATATTGACAGAATATTTGCAACAAAAGGGATTTTGCATAAAAAAGTGGCGCTTGCCTCTTTCTTTTTTTAGCAGATTATATTAAAATAACAAATAAGTATGTGAAAAACTTCAAAAAACCACAGGCTCAAATTGTGGAAATTGCATAGATAAGGGAGGAAAGGATATGATTTCGAATCAGACGCTACAGAATACCATCGACGGTCTGCACCAGATCACAAAGGTTGATTTCGCTGTTGTGGATAGCGAGGGTGGTGTCTTGGCATCTACACTTACGAATCCGGGACAGTATCGCGAATCAGCAGTTACATTTGCAATCTCTGAGGCGGAGAGCCAGGTAGTGTCCGGCTGCCAGTTCTTTAAGGTGTATGACGAGCAGCAGTTAGAGTTCATTGTTCTTGCAAAAGGTACAGATGAGGAAGAAGCCTTACTGGTAGGCAAGATTGCCACATTCCAGATCCAGGAATTGATGGTGGCATACAAGGAACGCTTTGATAAGGATAACTTCATCAAGAACCTCTTGCTGGACAATTTACTGCTGGTTGATATTTACAACCGTTCCAAGAAGTTACATGTAGATATCAATGCCAGACGTGTTGTTATGATCGTGGAGACGGGCGAGCACAAGGATGGCGATTCCATTGACCGGGTGCGCAGCCTCTTTAGCGGCAAGACCAAGGATTTTGTGACAGCCGTGGATGAGCACAATATCATCGTGGTAAAGGAACTTACGGATCAGGAGACTTATGACGATATCCGCAAGACTGCCGCAGTGATCATTGATGCCTTAAAGGATCGCGACGATGCCATCCGTGTATCTTACGGTACGATCGTCGGAGAGATCAAGGAGGTATCGCGCTCCTATAAAGAAGCAGGAATGGCTTTGGATGTAGGCAAGATCTTCTTTGCCGACAAGCGCATCATCGCATATTCAGCACTGGGCATCGGACGACTGATCTATCAGTTACCGATCCCACTTTGTAAAATGTTTATCAAGGAGATCTTTGACGGCAAGGATCTGGATGATTTTGATGAGGAGACACTGTCCACCATCAACAAATTCTTTGAAAACAGTCTGAATGTTTCTGAGACATCCAGACAACTCTATATACATAGAAATACACTGGTCTATCGTCTGGATAAGTTGCAAAAGAGCACAGGTCTGGATCTGCGCGTCTTTGAAGATGCGATTACCTTTAAGATCGCACTCATGGTCGTGAAGTATATGAAGTATATGGAAAATCAGGATTTTTAATTTACAGCATTTAGGAGATAGAAGAAACAATGATTCGACTGGAACATGTTAGTAAGACATACCAACAGGGTGTGCCGGCGCTCAATGATGTGAGTATCGACATTGAGCAGGGGGAGTTCGTTTTTATCATGGGTAAGAGCGGTTCGGGTAAATCTACCCTGATCAAACTTTTGCTCAAGGAACTGGAACCGACAGAGGGTGAGATCTATATCAATGAACAGAAACTGTCTTCGGTCACCCACAAAAAGATCCCGTATTTCCGCAGAAATATCGGTGTTGTATTCCAGAATTTCCGCCTTTTGCAGGATCGCAATGTCTATGAAAATGTGGCATTTGCCATGAAGGTCGTTGAGTCCTCCACGCGTGAGATCAAGCGCAAGGTGCCGCTCATGCTGTCACTGGTCGGCTTGGCTGCCAAGTACAAGTCTCTGCCGCGCCAGTTATCCGGTGGTGAGCAGCAGCGTGTTGCCATTGCAAGGGCACTGGTCAATGAGCCAAAGATCCTTCTGGCAGACGAGCCTACCGGAAATCTGGACAATACCAACGCATGGGAGATCATGCATTTGTTGGAGGAGATCAACGAACGTGGAACGACCGTTGTGGTGGTAACACACAATAGTGAAATCGTAAAAAAGATGAATAAGCGTGTCATCACGATCAAAAAAGGCGTCGTTGTCAGCGACGGGAAATGGGGTGATACACATGAAGTTTAGTACGTTTTGGTATAATGTAGGTCAGGGACTCAAAAACATCTGGCGCAACAAATTATTTTCACTGGCATCCATAGCGACCATGTCAGCCTGCATTTTCCTGTTTGGTGTCTTTTATTCCATTGGTGTGAATTTTACCTCAATGGTGCATTCCGCAGAGGAAGGCGTTACGATCATTGTCTATTTTGATCAGGGCGTCAGCCAGGAACAGATCGACAAGGTCGGCGAGGAGATCGGTAAACGTGCCGAGGTGGCAAAGTATGATTTTGTGACCGCAGACGAGGCTTGGGCATCTTACAAGGACAAGTATTTTGAGGGCAATGAGGATGCCGCAGCGGGCTTTGCTGAGGATAATCCGCTTGCCAATTCCGAACATTATGAGGTATATCTGAACGACGTATCCATGCAGCAGACCTTAGTAGACTATCTGCAAGGCTTGGATGGGGTCAGAAAAGTAAGTTATTCCGAGGTCGCAGCGCAGACCTTATCGGATTTTAACAGCCTGATCGGTTATATTTTTGTTGGTGTCATCATCATTCTGGTGGCAGTTGCCGTTTTCCTGATCAATAATACGGTTACCGTTGGTATTTCCGTGCGTAAGGAAGAGATCGCCATCATGAAACTGATCGGTGCCAAGGACAAGTTTGTCCGCGCACCGTTCGTGGTGGAGGGTGTGTTTATCGGTCTGATCGGATCGGTCATTCCCTTGTTCCTTTTATTCTTCCTCTATCAGGGCATCGTGAGTTATGTATCGGAGCGTTTCCAGTTTATTGGCGATCTGGTCTCTTTCGTGCCGGTCACAACCGTATTTACCATCTTGGTTCCGGTATCGCTGGTACTGGGGATCGGTATCGGTTATATTGGCAGCCGCATGACCCTGCACAAGCATTTGCAGGTCTGATCGCATAGGATATGTGATCTGACAATATAATGTGAAAAAGTCATATAAGAGGATAGGAAGATGGAAGAAATAAAAGAGCAGCCGGAAGTGACAAAAAAGGCGAAAAAGCCAAAGACATTTCGCCGGGGCCTCCTTACCGGTGTCCTGTGCAGCCTGCTTGTCATGGCATTGATCCTTGGCGGGCTGGTATTTGCCCTGCGAGGCAGTCTTGGCACGCTGGCAGATTTAAACCTTTCCAAGTTACAATATATTTCCACATTGGTACACCATTACTATTATGAAGATGTGGATGATGAAGCATTGGCAGAGGGGATTTACAAGGGCTACATGGAAGGCCTGGACGACCCGTATTCGGTTTATTATACGGCACAGGAATACGAAGATATGATGATCGATACGACAGGCAATTATGCCGGTATCGGTGCGGTACTTACAAAGGATACGACGACAGGGCAGGTGCGTATCGTAAGCGTATATGACGATTCGCCGGCGGCAAAGGCAGGGCTGCAGGCAGATGATATCATCGTGTCTGTGGATGGTCATAAGGGTGAATCCGAGGATTTGGATCAGTTCGTACATTATGTGCGAGGGGAAGAAGGATCCAAGGTCACCATACAGTATGAGCGCGATGGCAAGACAGATGTCGTGGAGGTGACCCGCGCACAGGTTGAGGTACCGAGTGTCAAATACAAGATGCTCGATGATGCGGTCGGCTATGTTTACCTGTCTGAGTTTTCCGATAATACCAAAGATCAGTTTGAGGCAGCCATGGCAGACTTAGAGTCCCAGGGCATGAAAGCCGTGATCTATGATCTGCGCTTTAATGGTGGCGGTCTGGTGGATTCCGTGACGGGGATCCTGGATGACATCTTACCGGCGGGGACGACCGTTTATATGGAAGACAAGAACGGCGAGCGTACGACTTATACATCGGATGACGAAAAGCAGATCCATATGCCGATGGTCGTACTGACGTCCGGCAATACAGCCAGTGCGGCAGAGATCTTTGCCGGTGCTATCCGTGATTTTGATTATGGTACTCTGATCGGTACCAAGACCTTTGGCAAGGGCATCGTACAGACGACGGTACCGCTTTCCGATGGCAGTGCCATCAAGGTCACCATGGCGACCTACTATACGCCGAGTGGAGAATGTATCCACAAGACGGGCATCACACCGGATATTGAACTGGAATACCAGTTCTTAGGCGGCGATGACGATGCCTATGATGAATCGCTGGATAACCAGATCCAAAAAGGACTTGAAGTCCTGCACGAGGAACTGGACAAATAAAAAATGAAAGAGGTGAATACTGTGGTAGAACTTGACGCTTATAAACAGCAGCTGCAAGCGTACGAATCTCCACTACAGGAAGTGAGGGATTCACTTTGACCTGGCTAACAAGTCAAAGCGTATCGAAGAATTAGAAAGAGAAATGGAAGCAGCAGACTTTTGGAATGATGCAGCACAGTCTACTGCCAAAATGAAAGAATTAAAGAGTTTAAAAGATGATGTCAGTATCTTTTCCCATTTGCAGGAATTGTATGAGGAGATCGACACCTATATTACGTTAGGATATGAGGAAAACGATCCGGAACTCCTGCCGGAGATCGAGTCTCTTTTACAGGAGTTTGATGGGGAACTGGAAGAACTGCGCATGAAGACCCTGCTCTCGGATGAGTACGACGACAGGAATGCTATCGTATCGCTCCATGCCGGAGCCGGCGGAACAGAGAGTTGTGATTGGGTATCCATGCTATATCGTATGTATACCAGATGGGCGGCAAGCCGAGGTTATGAGGTAGAGGTGCTGGACTATCTGGATGGCGAGGAGGCAGGCATCAAGTCTGTGACTTTTCAGGTCAATGGGGCAAATGCCTATGGTTACCTGAAATCCGAAAAGGGCGTGCATCGTCTGGTGCGTATCTCGCCTTTTAATGCAGCAGGCAAAAGGCAGACGTCCTTTGCATCCTGTGACGTTATGCCGGAGTTGGATGATAATGTCGAAGTGGAGATCAATGATGATGATATCCGTATCGATACCTACCGTTCCAGCGGTGCCGGTGGTCAGCATATCAACAAGACATCATCTGCCATCCGTATCACGCACTTCCCGACCGGGATCGTGGTACAGTGTCAGAATGAGCGTTCCCAGCACATGAACAAAGATAAGGCAATGCAAATGTTAAAGGCAAAGTTGTATCTTTTGCAAAAAGAGGAGCAGGAGCGCGAAGCGCAGGGCATCCGTGGCGAGGTGACGGAGATCGGCTGGGGCAACCAGATCCGTTCTTATGTCCTACAGCCTTACACCATGGTAAAAGATCTGCGGACAGGCGAGGAAACCGGAAATGTGGATGCCGTTTTAGACGGTGCCATTACCCCATTTATGAATGCCTATCTGAAATGGTGTTCTCTGGGGCGACCGGATCGTCATACGCAGGAATCATAAAGGGCTTGATTTAGGTAGTCTTCTTGTGGTATTATCTTTCGAGTGAGAACATTTGTGTTTGTGTCAAAGACACTCGGGAGGGAATATGTCAGAGAAGACTACCTATTTTGTGTTAAAGGAAAAGGCAGTGCCGGAAGTACTCCGCAAGGTAGTGGAGGCAAAGCGCCTGATTGAATCCGGTCGTTGTATCTCCGTACAGGAGGCGACAGACCGTGTGGGGATCAGCCGGAGTTCTTTCTATAAGTACAAAGAGGATATTTTTCCCTTTCATGACAATGTCAAAGGCAAGACGATCACCATGGTGATCCAGTTGGAAGATGAGCCGGGCATCCTATCGGAAATCTTACAGACAGTCGCCAGGTATCATGCCAACATACTGACGATCCATCAGAGTATCCCGGTCAACGGGATCGCGTCACTGACCTTATCGGTCGATGTGCTGCCTGAGACAGGAGATGTCTCGGAAATGGTGGAAGTCATGGAAAAAACACAGGGAATACAATACGTAAAAATATTAGCTAGGGAGTGATCAGATGAAAGTAGCAATTATGGGATACGGAACCATCGGTTCCGGCGTAGCAGAGATTTTAGAGGTAAACAAGGATGTTGTGGCAAAGCGTTGCGGCGAGCCACTGGAGTTAAAATATGTATTGGATCTGCGTGATTTTGAGGGAGATCCGATCGCAGACAAGATCGTACATGACTACAAGACGATCGTAGAAGACCCGGAAGTTGCCATCGTGGTTGAGACCATGGGCGGTGTAGAACCGGCATATACTTTTGTAAAGGCAATGCTTGAGGCAGGAAAGCACGTTACGACTTCCAACAAGGCGCTGGTAGCAGACAAGGGCGCAGAATTGATCGAGATCGCCAGAGATCACAAGGTCAATTTCTTATTTGAGGCATCCGTTGGCGGCGGTATTCCGATCATCCGTCCGTTGACTTCCTGTCTGACCGGTGACGTGATCGAGGAGATTACCGGTATCGTCAATGGTACGACCAACTATATGATGTCCAAGATGACCAAGGAAGGTCTGGAATTTGATGATGTATTAAAGGATGCACAGGCAAAGGGCTATGCGGAAAAAGATCCGACCGCCGATATTGAAGGCTACGATGCCTGCCGCAAGATCGCCATCCTGACTTCTCTTGTCTGTGGCAGACAGGTAGATTACGAAGATATCCCGACCGAAGGCATTTCACATATCGCAGCAACCGACATCAAGTATGCCAATAAAATGGGAAGAGCCATCAAGTTACTGGCTACCAGCAAAAAACTGGGCGACTCCTATGTGGCAAGAGTAGCACCTTTCCTTTTAGCACCGGAGCATCCGCTTTACAATGTGCATGATGTATTCAATGCTATCTTTGTCCACGGCAATATGCTGGGTGACGGCATGTTCTACGGAAGCGGTGCAGGTAAACTTCCGACCGCCAGTGCAGTCGTTGGTGATATGGTTGCCATTGCTAAGCATATCGATAAGAACATTTATCTGGAGTGGGAAAAGGAGAAACTCGTCCTTGCAGATCCAAATGAGCAGGTCAATCGCTTCTTTGTACGTTCTGCCGCTTCAGAGGCTGAGATCGAAAATATCTTTGGCAAGGTAGAGTTCGTTGAGATCGGCCTGGATGATGAGATCGGCTTTGTCACAGAAGCCATGAAAGAGTCCGAGTATGCGACAAAAGCAGCAGCATTGGGCGAAGTGCGTCAGATGATCCGTCTGGTCTAAAATGTGTCATAAATAGACACATTGCGACTATCCGTGGAAGAATAGAAAATCGCGGAAACTTTATTGAAAAATCATGGGGGATTTTTTATAATAGGGTCAGGATCATTATAGATTTGATTTCAATATAAGGGGGTTTTTACTATGCCAAAATATATTATGGCATTGGATGCAGGGACCACAAGCAATCGCTGTATCCTTTTTGATCATGAGGGGAACATTTGTAGTATGGCACAGAAGGAGTTTCGCCAGATCTTCCCGAATCCGGGATGGGTGGAACACGATGCCAATGAGATCTGGTCTACACAGCTTGGTGTAGCCGTGGAAGCGATGTCAAAGATCGGCGCGACCGCAGATGATATTGCCGGTATTGGTATCACCAACCAGAGAGAGACAGTCATCGTATGGGATAAACATACTGGGGAGCCTGTTTATCATGCGATCGTCTGGCAGTGCCGCCGTACTTCTGAGTACGCAGATGAGTTAAAGGCAAGAGGCTTGGAGGATATGATCCGTTCCAAGACAGGTCTGATGATCGATGCCTATTTCTCCGCTACCAAGATCCGTTGGATTTTGGAAAATGTAGAGGGAGCAAGAGAAAAAGCAGAAGCCGGAGATCTTTTATTCGGTACGGTAGAGACATGGTTGATCTGGAAACTGACCAAGGGTGCAGTACATGTCACAGATTATTCCAATGCGTCCAGAACCATGCTTTTCAATATCAACACACTGGAGTGGGATGATGAGATCTTAAAAGAACTGGATATCCCGCGTTCTATGTTGCCGGAAGCCAAGCCATCCAGTTGCGTTTACGGTATGGCAGATCCGAGTTTCTTCGGCGCAGAGATCCCGATTGCGGGAGCAGCCGGAGATCAGCAGGCAGCCCTTTTCGGACAGACTTGCTTTACCGAGGGTGAAGCCAAGAATACATATGGTACCGGTTGTTTCCTTCTGATGAACACCGGAGAAAAGCCGGTATTTTCTAAAAATGGATTGGTTACGACGATCGCCTGGGGATTGGATGGCAAGGTCAACTACGCACTGGAGGGATCTATTTTCGTAGCAGGTGCTGCGATCCAGTGGCTGCGTGACGGCATGAAGTTGATCGATTCCGCTGAGGATTCCGAATATATGGCAAAGAAAGCCAAGGGTACGCATGGTACTTATGTCGTTCCGGCATTTACGGGACTTGGTGCACCACACTGGGATCAGTATGCAAGAGGTACCATCGTAGGTATTACCAGAGGTACCAACAAGAACCATATCATTCGTGCAACGCTGGAATCTATCGCTTATCAGGTATGTGATGTTATCGATGCTATGAAGGCAGATGCCGAGACAGATCTTCGTACCCTGAATGTCGATGGTGGTGCGAGTGCCAATGATTTCCTCATGCAGTTCCAGGCAGATATGTTGGATAAGCCGGTCAACAGACCGTCCTGTGTAGAGTCTACAGCACTTGGCGCAGCATACCTTGCAGGACTTGCAGTGGGTTACTGGGAGAGCAAGGAAGAGGTCATGAAGAATGTGCAGTATGACCGTGTATTCATTCCATCCATCGATCCGGAGGAGCGCGCAGCAAAGCGCAAGGGTTGGAACAAGGCTGTCAAGTATGCATTCGGCTGGGCACGTCAGGAAGAAGACGACGAGTAAAGGTTTTCTGACACAAGGATAAATATAGGAGATGTCAAAATTGACATCTCCTTTTCTATGCCTGCTTATGGTAATTTACTGGCAGGATAGAGGAAACTATGGTATGATAATGAAGTAAAAAAGCGGTCGTTTTTATAAGAAGACGACGGATAGGAGAATGTATGAATTACGATGTACTGATTATTGGCGCAGGCCCGGGAGGTATTTTTTCTGCCTATGAACTGATCCAGCAGAATCCAAATTTGCACGTGGGTGTTTTTGAGGCAGGACACGCTCTGGGGGGCAGAAAATGTCCGATCGACGGAAACAAGATCAAGTCTTGTATCGGATGCAAGACCTGTTCGATTATGAGCGGTTTTGGCGGAGCCGGTGCTTTTTCAGATGGAAAATACAACATCACCAATGATTTTGGTGGTACTTTATATGAATATATCGGTAAAAAAGAAGCCATTGACCTTATGCGCTATGTCGATGAGATCAATCTGGCATATGGCGGTGAGGGAACAAAGTTGTACTCTACCGCAGGCAGCCGTTTTAAAAAGCAGTGCATGCAAAATGACCTGCATTTATTGGATGCATCTGTCCGCCATCTGGGGACGGATATCAATTATGTGGTACTGGAAAATCTCTACGAATATTTAAAGGACAAGGTAGAGTTTTTCTTTGATACACTGGTAGATTCGGTAGAAGTATTAGCAGATGGTGAAGAAGGCTACCGCATCCATTGCAAGGATGCAAGTTACATCTGCAAGGAATGTATCATTTCTGTTGGACGTAGTGGAAGCAAGTGGATGGAGGAAGTCTGCAAGGAACTTTCCATTCCGACCAATTCCAACCGTGTGGATATCGGCGTGCGTGTGGAATTGCCGGCAGAGATCTTTTCCCACCTGACCGATGAATTGTACGAGAGCAAGATCGTCTATCGTACCCAGAAATACGAGGACAAGGTGCGTACCTTCTGTATGAATCCAAAGGGTGCGGTCGTAAATGAAAATACCAATGGCATCATCACGGTAAACGGACATAGTTACGAAGACCCGGAGAAGCAGACAGAGAATACCAACTTTGCCCTTCTGGTTTCCAAACATTTTTCCGAGCCTTTTAAGGATTCCAACGGTTATGGCGAGTCGATCGCCAGACTTTCCAATATGCTGGGGGGTGGTGTGATCGTGCAGCGTTTTGGCGATCTGATCCGTGGACAGCGTTCTACCAAGAAACGTATCGAGGAATCTTTTGTCACACCGACACTCAATGCAACACCGGGAGATCTTTCTTTGGTACTGCCAAAGCGTATCTTGGATGGCATCGTAGAGATGATCTATGCACTGGATAAGATCGCACCGGGTACAGCCAATGATGATACTTTACTCTATGGTGTTGAGGTTAAATTCTATAACATGGAAGTAGAAGTGGACGAACATTTGCAGACCAATTATAAGGGACTCTATGTGATCGGCGATGGAAGCGGTATTACCCACTCCCTGTCACATGCTTCTGCAAGTGGTGTTTATGTAGCAAGAGAGATCGCCGGAAGTCAGGCATAAGATCTGCATCAAGGTCACAATGTCCGGGGCATACAGGTTTACGACAGTATTTGGAGCAGATCTGTACCAAAACACAGAAGGGTCAGGTTCTTGATGAGAAAATTTAAGGCTAATAAGAACAAGGCACCCCAGAGAGGTCTTGCGCTTGGGACATATCTTTGATCCCGGATTTTTCTCATGCCAAGATAGATCAGGGTAAAAAATGTATATAAGACCAGCGGGTGAAAGAGGAAAGATTTGATCCAGTGTCCGGTAAGGAATAAATACAGGGCGCGCGTGCCACCGCAGCCGGGACAATAGTAGCCTGTGACCAGATGAAAAAGACACTTGGGTGCGTGATACATATAGTTTTGCAGTAGTTTGGCAAGTGCTTGCATGGCAGACCTCATAATTTGAAAAGTAGTCAGATTTTCACTATGAAATCTACTATAAAGGAATGTCAGGCGGTTTGTAAAGAGGATGCGATAATAGAAAGAAGGAATGGCGTATGCAGATAGGAAGTCTGGGTTCTGTTCTTACAACTTCATATCAGCCGGGAGTTTATGGCATGGGTGGCTATGATGCCGCATCGGGCGTGACGGATCCGACCATGACCGGGGCAGAAGATACTGCCGGCGTTCGTCCGGGCTATAAATCCACCCCGGCGGAATGTCAGACCTGCAAGGAACGCAAGTATATCGATGGGTCTGATGAGAATGTCTCTTTCAAGGCGGCAGCGCACATCTCACCGGAAGCAGCCGGGGGAGCCGTGCGGGCACATGAGGGCGAACACGTCAGCAATGCCTATACCAAGGCTGCACAAAATAATGGCACGGTCATCAATGCCAGCGTATCCATCCACACCTCGGTCTGCCCGGAATGCGGCAGGACCTATGTATCCGGTGGTACGACCAATACGACCATCCGCTACAACGAGAGCAACCCTTACGGACAAAATCAAAAGTCTCTGGATGCGGCAAATCTGATCGGGGGCAAGGTAGATCTCAGTGTCTGACGCATCCGGATTTTGTCAAATGAAATTTAGAAAAGAAATGGAGTAACATAGATGGACATCAATAGAAAACTGGCAAGCGAACTTGGCGTCCTGCCAAAACAGGTAGATGCAGCGGTAAAATTGATCGATGAGGGCAATACCATTCCTTTTATCGCCAGATATCGAAAGGAAGCAACCGGAGCACTCAGCGATGAGATCCTGCGAAATCTGTATGAACGCCTGAATTATCTGCGCAATCTGGAGGACAAGAAAGCGTCGGTCTTAGCGAGCATCGAAGAACAAGGCAAACTGACAGAGGAACTGCGGGCACAGGTCCTGGCGGCAGAGACTCAGGTCGTTGTAGACGACCTCTATCGCCCATACCGGCCAAAGCGCCGCACCCGTGCGACGATCGCCAAGGAAAAAGGCTTAGAACCTTTGGCGGATCTGATCTATCTGCAAGAGATCGACCAGCCTTTGGAAGTGATCGCAGGAGATTATGTAAATAGTGAAAAAGAAGTGGCTTCGGCACAGGATGCCATCGCGGGAGCCATGGATATTATCGCAGAGACGATCGCAGATCAGGCAGACTATCGTATGCATATCCGCGGACTGACGGAGAAAAAGGGGCATATCACATCAAGTGCTAAGGATGAGACGGCAGAATCTGTTTACGAGATGTACTATGATTTTGACGAACCGATCGAAAAATTGCCGGGACATCGTATTCTGGCACTCAATCGAGGAGAAAAGGAAAAGATCCTGACTGTCAAGATCTTAGCGCCGACCGAGGAGATCATCCGCTATCTCTCCAAACAGATCATTAGCAAGGACAATCCATATACGACGTCGGTCTTGACGGAGACGATCACAGATGCCTATGACCGTCTGATCGCACCTGCCATCGAGCGTGAGATCCGGTCGGCCTTGACGGAAAAGGCAGAAGACGGCGCGATCAGCGTCTTTGGCAAGAACTTACAGCAGTTGCTCATGCAGCCGCCGATCGCAGGCCAGGTAGTCCTGGGATGGGATCCGGCATTTCGTACCGGCTGTAAACTTGCCGTTGTAGATGCGACCGGAAAGGTATTGGATACGACCGTTATTTTTCCGACTGCACCACAGAATAAAGTAGACGAGGCAAAGACCGTTCTTAAGAAATTGATCTCAAAATATCACGTTACTTTGATTTCTGTAGGAAATGGCACGGCATCGCGTGAGTCAGAAATGATCATCGTAGATCTTTTAAAGGAGATCCCGGTTCCGGTTCAGTATGTCATCACCAATGAGGCGGGGGCATCGGTCTATTCCGCCAGCAAATTGGCAACGGAGGAATTCCCACAGTTTGACGTAGGACAGCGTAGTGCGACATCCATTGCACGCCGCGTGCAGGATCCACTATCCGAACTGGTAAAGATCGATCCAAAGTCGATCGGTGTCGGGCAGTATCAGCATGATATGAACCAGAAGAAGTTGGACGAAGCCCTATCCGGTGTTGTTGAGGCTTGTGTCAACAATGTGGGCGTTGATCTGAACACGGCTTCGGCATCCTTACTGGAACACATTTCCGGTATCAATAAGACCATTGCGAAAAACATCGTGACATATCGTGAGGAGAATGGACAGTTCACTTCCAGAAAACAATTGTTAAAGGTTCCAAAATTAGGACCAAAGGCATATGAACAGTGTGCCGGTTTCCTTCGGATCCGCGGGGGCGAGAATCCTTTGGATGCGACCAGTGTGCATCCGGAGTCCTATGAGGTGACAGAAAAACTCATCGCTAAATTGGGACATGATCTGACGGAGATCACAGGTGGCGGCATCAAGCAGATCGGAAAAGAAGTGGGGGATCTGGAGCACCTAGCAGAAGAACTGGGTATCGGTGCCATGACACTGGAAGATATCGTCAAAGAACTGCAAAAGCCGGGACGCGATCCGAGAGAGGATATGCCAAAGCCGATCCTGCGCAGTGATGTCCTGAGTATGGAGGATCTAAAGCCTGGCATGGTCTTAAAAGGCACTGTCCGCAATGTCATTGATTTTGGTGCTTTTGTGGATATCGGTGTGCATCAGGATGGGCTGGTTCATATTTCTGAGATCTGCGACCGCTTCATCAAGCATCCGCTGGAAGCAGTGGCGATCGGCGATATCGTGGATGTGCAGGTCCTGAGCGTGGATCTCAAAAAGCAAAGGATCCAGTTGACCATGAAACTGGGAGATCGACAGGACAAGAAAGAGACTGCGAAAGATCAGTCTGTGACAAGATCCAAAAAGCCTGCCAATAAGCAGAATTTTAAGAAAAAGCAGGAACGGAAAAAGCCGGTCAAAAAAGGCAACAACTTTTTTGACAATATTATTATCGAATAGTGGTTGACAGATAGGCTCTATATGCATATACTGATGCTTGTAAATAGGAATCTTCGGGGCAGGGTGATATGAGAGATCATAGATTCCCGACCGACGGTGATGTTGCGACAGCGACGAGTCCGTGACCTGCATTTGCAGTTGAATCGGTGTGAATCCGATACCGACAGTATAGTCTGGATGAGAGAAGATAAGTTGAATTTTGCGTGCAAAGAAGTATTGCCCCGAACGCTAGGATTTTAGTGTTCGGGGCTTTTTATATGTGCGTACAAGGCTGACTTACCAGAGACCGATTTTCCTAAATAAAAAGGAAAAAGGAGTGTTACAAAATGAGTGAGGTAACAACAAAAAGAGCAAACGTAAACAATGGAACAAAGAGTGCAGCAGCATCTAAGATGAATGTGCGCTATCTGACGGTGACGGCAATGTTATCGGCGATCGCATTCATCCTGATGTTTCTTGATTTTTCCGTTCCGGTCATGCCGAATTTCATCCGCATGGATCTGTCAGAACTTCCGGCTTTGATCGGGGCTTTTGCCATGGGACCGGCATGTGGTGTATGGGTATGTCTGGTCAAGAATCTTTTACATCTGTTCATGACATCGACAGGTGGTGTTGGCGAACTGAGCAACTTTGTCCTGGGTGCAGCCTTTGTACTTCCGGCAGGACTGATCTACAAGCACAAAAAGAGCAAAAAGTCTGCGATCATCGGATCTTTGATCGGAGCACTTTGCATGGCGCTCTTTAGTTTCCCGTCCAACTATTTCGTGGTTTATCCGATCTATACCAAGATGATGCCAATGGACGTGATCATCAGTGCTTATCAGGCGATCGTACCATCCGTAAAAGAATTGTGGCAGTGTCTGCTCTTCTTTAATGTGCCGTTTACCTTTGTCAAGGGTCTGTTCTCTGTTCTGATCACGATGGTGGTATATAAAAAGATCTCACCAATCTTAAAGGGAAGAGTTTAAAAAGTAAAAGAAAGAGATAGGATAAAAGCCTCAAGCCGTCCGACATTCTGCGTGCCGACCAACGGATTGGGGCTTTTGATTTTGTATGGAATATGATAATATAGCAATCAGAAGTGGGCTTATATGGAGGAAGATATATCATGTCAATCAAATTTAATGTAAAACTGAGCAGTGAGGATATGTATCGTTTCAATATGTATCATGCGTATACATCCATGCAGGGGATCTTGTCGCTTGTTATGGGGATCTTTGTGATCGTGGTGATCGCACTTTCCGAAAACCTGCACGATGTCCGTCATGCTCTGCCATATCTTTTGATCGCACTGATCTTTCTATTATATGTGCCTTTGACTTTACGCATCCGTTCGAAGCGACAGATTCATATGTCGGATGCTTTGAAGGATGTCCTGCATTTTGAAATGCGGGAAGATGGCATTGCCGTCACCACGGATCATGAGACGGAGGAGGCAGTCCTGCCTTGGGATATGATCTACAAAGCCGTGACAACAAAGCACAATCTTCTTATATATAGTAACCGTGTCAATGCATACATTATTCCAAAGGCACAGGTGACAGACCAACTGCCGCAGATCTATGCCATGCTGCGTCAGTATTGTCAGGATTATCGCTTACACATTAAGGGAGACAGATAGATGATAAAAGAAACATTTTCACCAGAGGAGACATTTGCCTTTGGCGAGGAATTAGGAAAAAATGCCAAGCCGGGACAGGTCTACACCCTGATCGGAGATCTTGGTGTGGGAAAGACGGTGCTTACACAGGGGATCGCCAAGGGACTGGGCATTGATGAAGCCATTTGCAGCCCGACCTTTACCATTGTGCAGGAATATCACAGCGGACGCATGCCTTTTTACCATTTTGATGTGTATCGTATCGGGTGCGTTGAGGAGATGGATGAGATCGGATTTGATGACTATGTCTATGGCGATGGGCTGACCATGATCGAATGGGCAAATCTGATCGAGGAGATCCTGCCAGACCATTTTGGGCAGATCACGATCGACAAAGATCTGGAAAAAGGTTTTGACTATCGCAAAATTACAGTTGAGGAAGTGGACAGGGCATGAAGATATTAGGAATTGATGCATCAGGCATGGTAGCCAGTGTGGCTATTGTGGAAGATGATATTGTCGTAGGAGAATATTCTACCAATTTTAAAAAGACACATTCACAGACTTTGCTTCCTATGTTGGAAGAATTAAAAAAGATGATCGCATTGGATCTGGATACGATCGATGCCATTGCGGTTGCGGCGGGACCGGGATCCTTTACCGGGCTCCGTATCGGATCTGCGACGGCAAAGGGATTGGGACTGGCATTGGACAAGCCGATCATATCGGTCTCAACGATCGAAGCCATGGCTTACAATCTCTGGGGGAGTGCAAATGATGTGTGCCCGATCATGGATGCCAGGCGGGGACAGACCTATACCGGTCTTTACCGTTTTGCGGATACAGAGATGGAGTGCGTCGTAGAACCGTGTGCCGTTGATATTACAGAGATCATAGAAAAGATCAATGCCACGGGCAGACCGGTGACTTTCTTAGGTGATGGTGTGCCGGTCTTTAAAGATGCGATCGCAGAAAAATGCAAGGTGGCTTATGCTTTTGCTCCGGCTCATATGAACCGTCAGCGTGCAGCATCCCTATGCGCAAGGGCAGAGTCTTATTATCTGGCAGGAAAAGTACAGACGGCAGCTGAGCATCGACCGGAATATCTGCGTCTGTCACAGGCGGAAAGAGAACGCATGGAAGCGCAAAAAGGCGGTCAGTCATAATGGATATTCGTATCAGACCTTGTCAGAGCGGGGATATTGACAGAATCGCAGAAATGGAAGCGGCGATCTTTAGTGAGCCCTGGACAAAGACAGGATTTTTGGAGACACTTTCTGAGACAGGACATGTCTTTTTCGTAGCAGAAGACGAAGCAGGCGTGTGTGCCTATGGTATCTTATATTGCAATAGTGATGAAGGGGAGATTCCGACGATTGCAGTTGCAAAGGAGGCGCGCGGCAGAGGCCTGGGAAAGAGGCTGTTGTCCCGGATGATGCAGGATGCGGAAAAAAGGGGCGTAGCCCATGTTTATCTGGAAGTGCGAAAGAGCAACCTGCCGGCGCAAAGGTTATACCAAGCCTGCGGTTTTTCTGTCGTAGGACAAAGAAAGGGCTTTTACCACCAGCCGGACGAGGATGCTTTTGTCATGGCTTTTCATAAGGAGGATATATGTTAGATATTTGCTTGCTGGGAACAGCAGGAATGATGCCGCAGCCACACCGCTGGCTTACGGCAATGATGGCGCGTTTTAATGGCAGCAGTCTTTTGATCGACTGCGGCGAGGGAACCCAGATCGCTATGAAGGAGGCGGGGCTTAGCCCCAATCCGATCGATACCATCTGCTTTACCCATTATCACGCAGACCATATCAGCGGATTGCCGGGATTACTCTTGTCTATGGGCAACTCAGATCGCACGGAACCGGTGACTATGATCGGACCAAAAGGCTTGGAGCGCGTGGTCAATTCTTTGCGTGTGATCGCCCCGGAATTGCCTTTTGACATTCACTTTATCGAACTCACAGAGGCAGAGCAGGATCTGGTCTTACATGGTTATCATATCCGGGCATACCGTGTGCAGCACAATGTGCCTTGCTATGGCTATTGTATCGAGATCCCGCGCAGTGGCAGATTTGATGCCGCAGCGGCAAGTGCGCTGGGGCTTCCGGTGCAGACCTGGAACCGCCTGCAAAAAGGGGAGACTGTCGTGTGGGAGGATAAGGAGTACACGCCGGACATGGTGATGGGACCGCCCCGCAAAGGGATCAAGGTGGCATACTGCACGGATACCAGACCGATCGACCGCATTGCAGACAATGCAAAGGGAGCAGATCTCTTTATCTGTGAGGGCATGTATGCGGAGCCGGACAAACTTGCCAAGGCAAAACAGTACAAGCACATGACATTTTATGAAGCAGCGGAACTGGCAAAGAAGGCTGAGGTCAAGCAGATGTGGCTGACCCATTTCAGTCCGTCTTTGGTCGGGGCAAAGGGATACATGAAAGATGTGAAGCGCATTTTTGCAGAAGCATATCTGGGAGAAGACGGCAAGGCGCTGGAGTTGGACTTTTTGGAGGAATAGGCGATGAAAAAGGCATTTCGTATAGGAATATCGATCGTGATCTGCGTAGGACTGGTGTGTGGTTACTACTATTACCTGTCGCACAAGAATGCCAAAAGTGCAGAAGACAGCCAGGATAAGACGACAGAAGTGGAGAAGATCATCGAACGGGATTTTGATAAAAATTATCCAAAGACCCCGCGTGAGGTCGTGAAATGGTACAACCGGATCATTACGGCTTTTTATGGCGAGGAATATACGGATGAAGAATTAGAAGAGATGGCAGACCAGGCGAGGAGTCTGATGGATGATGAACTTCTGTCTTACAATCCGAGAGATACCTACTTAAAGAACCTCAAGGCAGACATTGAGGACTACAAGACCAGAGAAAAGATCATAGTGCAGTCCTCCGTCAGTGACAGTAATGACATTACCTATGCGACGGTAGATGGGGATTACTGCGCTTATGTGGATGCCTATTATTTTTCCAGAGAGGCGAGTGACTATAGCAGGACATACGAAGAATTTGTCCTGCGCAGGGATGATGAGGGACATTGGAAGATCCTGAGTTTTCGTTTGACAGAAGGAGATAATAATGAGTGATAAAGAGATACGCATATTAGCGATAGAGAGTTCGTGCGATGAGACGGCTGCTGCTGTTGTGGTAAATGGCAGACAGGTGTTGAGCAATGTCATTTCCACACAGATACCCATCCATACCTTATATGGTGGGGTCGTGCCGGAAATTGCATCCAGAAAACATATTGAACGCATCAATCAGGTGATTGAGGAAGCACTCAAAGAAGCTGATACATCACTTGATGAGATTGATGCGATCGGGGTCACCTATGGACCGGGGCTGGTCGGAGCCTTGTTGGTAGGACTTTCTGAGGCTAAGGCGATCAGTTTTGCAAAAGATATCCCATTGGTCGGTGTGCATCATATCGAGGGACATATCTGTGCTAATTATATAGAAGATAAAACATTGGAACCGCCATTTCTTTGCCTTGTGGTATCGGGAGGTCATACCCATCTGGTCCGGGTCAAAGATTATGGCCAGTATGAGATCTTGGGGCGCACCAGAGACGATGCGGCAGGCGAGGCTTTTGATAAAGTGGCAAGAGCCATAGGTCTCGGCTATCCGGGCGGACCAAAGATCGAACAAAAGGCAAAAGAGGGAGATCCGCATGCCATACCTTTCCCTGTGGCAAAGGTAAATGACAGTGCTTATGACTTTAGTTTCAGCGGCTTGAAGTCCGCTGTGTTAAATTATATCAATGGAGCCAAGATGAAGGGGGAGACCGTTAATGAGGCAGATATTGCGGCTTCTTTCCAGCAGGCAGTCATAGATGCTCTGGTGGGGCACGCCATGCATGCACTGGATGAATTCGGCGGGGATAAGTTTGCCATTGCCGGAGGCGTTGCGTCCAATGGCACCCTGCGTGCAGCCATGCAGGAAGCCTGTGAGAAACGCGGTGTCAGATTTTACCATCCGTCACCGATACTTTGTACGGATAATGCAGCCATGATCGGTGCAGCGACATATTATGAGTATCTGGCAGGACGCAGGGATTCTATGTCTTTGAATGCTGTACCGAATTTGGCATTGGGACAGCGTGTGGAATCCTGATTTTGAAAAGTATGCAGTAGTAAGAGATGATCTTTGGCAGGAGTATGGGATGGAAAGAATAGGGGCAGTGGTTTTAGCGGCAGGATCCGGAAAACGTATGGGAGCAGATGTTCCAAAGCAATATCTGACCTTGTGCGGCAAACCGATCATGCTATATTGTCTGGAAGCATTTGAAAAGAGCCGGGTGGACGAGATCGTTCTGGTGGTGGCAGCCGGGGATGAGGCATATTGCCGGGAGCAGATCGTTGAAAAATATCATATTAGCAAGGTGCGTGCTATTGTAGCCGGAGGGGCAGAACGCTACGACTCTGTCTACGAGGGCTTAAAAGCCATACAGTGCGACTATGTTTTGATCCATGACTGTGCCCGCGCTTTTTTGACTGAGGATATTATCGAAAGGTCTATTGCAGGAGCGAAGGAATACAGTGCCTGTGTTGTCGGTATGCCGGTCAAAGATACGATCAAGATCGCAGATGAAAGGGGCTGGGTAGATACGACCCCGCAACGGGATCTGGTCTGGAGCGTGCAGACACCTCAGAGTTTTTCCTATCCATTAATATACGAAGCCTATACCAGGTTACAGTCCTGCGATAAGACCGGAGTGACAGATGACGCCATGGTGGTAGAAAAGACGATGAAAACCCGCGTGAAACTGATCGAGGGCAGTTATGAGAATATCAAGGTGACGACCCCGGAAGACCTGCTCCTGGGAGAGCGTATTTTGCAGTCTCGAAAAAACTAAAGAAATTTGAAAAAAAGAATTGACACGCAGAAGTAAGAATGATATTATCTTATTCGTGCTGAAAAACACATAAACATATATGGCTTGGAGAGGTATCGAAGTGGTCATAACGAGGCGGTCTTGAAAACCGTTTGTCCGCAAGGGCGCGTGGGTTCGAATCCCACCCTCTCCGTTATATGCTTGTCATCGCATGGTGGTGAGCATATTTTATGTCAGTCTTTATTCGACGCACTTGGAGAAGTACCCAAGCTGGCCGAAGGGACACCCCTGGAAAGGGTGCAGGTCGTTA
>CAVGHS010000022.1:13925-25415 GCA_963629085.1 bacterium | reverse complement strand
CCAGAAGATAGAGGTGACCATACCGGTCAAAGGCAGCGTTATCCGTGCAGAGCAGGTTAGCAATGATATGTACGTTTCCATTGAGGTTGTTGTGGAGACGATTGAACGTCAGTTAAAGAAATACCGTAACAAGATCGTGACAAAGCAGCAGAGTGCTGAGAAGTTCTTTGCACAGGAGTATTTGGAAAAGGATAGCGGCGAGGACGAAGACGAGATCCGCATCATCCGTTCCAAGAGATTCGGCATTAAGCCTATGTATCCGGAAGATGCTTGTGTCCAGATGGAATTGCTGGGACATGATTTCTTCGTATTCCTGAATGCTGAGACCGAGGAAGTCAATGTTGTTTACAAGAGAAAAGGCAATACATACGGTTTGATCGAGCCGGAATTCTAAAAGTCTTGCGAATAGCCGCCTGCTTTTGCAATATGCCATTAGACCTGCGGATTCCCGGGATGCTATAATATCCCCATTAGGGGAGGGCGAGCATATGAAAGAACAATCTATGGGACGGATTCTACGCAGGATCCGCATAGAGCAGGGGATGACACAGGAAGCATTGGCGGAGGGCATTTGTACCGCCGGTTATTTATCACGCGTAGAAAATGGAAGCCAGATTCCGTCCAGACAGATCTATCAGTTATTGATGGAGCGTCTGGGGGAGTCTGGCTATTCTTATGCCTATTGGAAGGAAGAGGAAGAAAAAGAACAGACCTGTCGTGAACTTCTGCACGCTTTACAGACCTGGCAGAAGGAGCATGTGGATGAAAAACTCCTGAAATTGCAGAAAATGAAAGGGGCGCAGGACATCCGGGAGCGTCAGTTCTATGGCATGGCACATGTGATCTGGCTTTATATGAATGAGGCAATCCCACAGGAAGACTATCTGGGCTGTTGCAGAACCATCTGGGAGAGTGCGGTACAGGGAAAGACCGGAAAGCGACAGGGGATGGATAAGATCCGGTTTGCGGAAATGTCGGAAGTGCAACTCTGGATCCTCAACAATCTTGCCATCGGACATATGTGGCGAGGGGAATATCGGGAAAGTGCATCTATCTTACTGCGCCTCTGTCGCTATGGACAGAAGTCGTCGGGGGATGTACGCCTGCCCTGGAGTGTGCGGGCAGTGCTCTGTCACAATATGGCAGTCTGCCTGCTTGAGATGGAAAAGCCCAAGGAAGCCCTGTATTTCTGCGACCAGGCGATCGAAATCCTGCAAAAAGAGGGAGGACTTTCTTCCGTCTTATATGTACTCCGTTTACAGATGGAAGCCTACCGGATCTTACAGGATATAGATGCTTATTATAGGGCACAGACTTTGCTGCACCAATTGAACCGTCAACTTGTCAAGGAAAAGGGGAGCCGGGAAGAGATTGAAAAAAGACTATGGGATAGAAGAACCTTGTTTGTGATTTTTTGAAATGCTATAATAGGGGCATCATTTTAAGAAAGCAAGGAGTTAAGATATGAATATCGTAGTTTTGGCAGGCGGACTGAGTACCGAGAGAGATGTATCCTTTAAATCGGGAGATATGGTTTGTAAGGCTTTGCGTAGTCTGGGACACAAAGTTTTGCTGCTGGATGTATTTCTGGGTTACCATGACACAGAGGAAGATATTAGCCATATTTTTGAACATACAGAGGCAGCAAGCGTGGAGGTGTCAGACATTCCGGATACGGCACCGGACATTGCGGCGGTCAAGGCCTCCAGAGCAGACCAGTCAGACTGTTTCTTTGGACCGAATGTGATCGCGATCTGCCGCAAGGCGGATGTGGTCTTTATGGCATTACACGGTGAGAATGGTGAAAATGGTAAGGTGCAGGCGGCTTTTGATCTGTTTGGCATCCGTTATACGGGAAATGGCTATCTGAGCAGCGCGATCGCTATGGATAAGGGGATCTCCAAAGAGTTTTTAAAGTCTTACGGTGTTCCATGCCCGCAGGGATTTTCCCTGAGCGTGGAGGAGGCAGACGCTCCGAGACAGCCTCTGGCTTATCCTTGTGTGGTAAAGCCGGCTTGCGGTGGATCTTCCATCGGTGTTTCCATCGTACACAATGAGACGGAGTATAAAAAGGCATTAGCGGATGCTTTTGTCTGGGAAGATCAGGTCGTCGTAGAGGACTATATTCAGGGACGTGAGTTCTCTGTTGGTGTCATTGAGGGCAAGGCATTACCGGTCATTGAGATCGCACCGATCCAGGGATTTTATGATTATAAGAACAAGTATGCAGCAGGCAGTACGATAGAGACCTGTCCGGCAGACTTACCTGCGGATATTGCGGCACAGATGCAGCGCTATGCAGAAATGGTTGTGGAAGCACTGGGCTTGGAGACCTATTCCCGCATGGACTTTTTACTCAATGAGAAGGATCAGATCTTCTGCCTGGAGGCAAATACACTGCCGGGCATGACGCCGACCAGTCTTTTGCCACAGGAGGCGGCCGCCATCGGCACAGACTTCCCGGCACTTTGCCAGCAGATCATTGATATCTCGCTTAAGAGATTTGAAAAGTAGAGGTAGACATAGCATGAAAAATATGACATTAGACCAGATCGCACAGGCATTGGGGGGCAGGCTTTATGGCACAGAGCAATCTAGCTTATTCGGTCGTGAGGTGCAGGGAGTCGTTATTGATAACCGTCAGGTAGAGAAGGATTATCTTTTTGTGCCGATCCGTGGTGCGCGTGTAGATGGGCATTCCTTTATTGGTGATGCCTTTGCAAAGGGAGCGCTTGGCGTCTTATCAGATCATGTCTTGGAAGATGCAGCAGGCCCTTATATTGTAGTAAAAGATACCGAGCAGGCACTGAAAGATCTGGCGACGTATTACCGGGGACAGATCGATGCCTATGTGATTGGCATTATTGGAAGTGTGGGAAAGACCAGTACCAAGGAAATGGTTGCTTCTGTCTTAGGACAGCACTTTTCGGTCTTAAAGACCCAGGGAAATTTCAATAACGAGATCGGACTGCCTTTGACCCTCTTTCGCATCCGTCCGTTCCATCAGGTCGCAGTCGTTGAGATGGGGATTTCTGATTTTGGAGAGATGGATCGGTTGGGCGCCATGGCGAGACCGGATATGGTCATTATGACCAATATCGGACAGTGCCATTTGGAAAATTTAAAAACGAGGGATGGCATCCTCAAGGCAAAGACAGAAGTTTTTGCCCATATGCCGGCAAATGGACGCGTCGTTTTAAATGGGGATGATGACAAATTGCAGCAGGCAGATACCCTAGGGATGGAAACGCATTTCTTTGGTATGCAGGGACAGGAGTTTTCCAGTTCTCATATTGCGGGACAGGTGGATCATGTGGATGCCCTGCTTCATACACCGCAGTGGGAGCATGCTGTCAGCATCCCGATCCCGGGAGAACACAATGTCTATAATGCCTTGGCGGCGACCGCAGCAGGCACACTTCTGGGCTTGTCTGAGCAGGAGATCCTTGCGGGGATAGAGCATGTGGAGACCATAGCCGGACGCAACCACTTTATTCGGGCACATGGCATGACTGTGATCGACGACTGCTACAATGCCAATCCGGTGTCTATGCGTGCTTCTTTAGAGGTGTTAGGACATGCGACAGGACGTAAGGTTGCTATCTTAGGCGATATGGGAGAACTCGGTGAGGATGAAAAGAGCCTTCATTATCAGGTGGGGCAGGCGGTCGTGGAAAATGATATTGACCTGCTTTTGACAGCGGGAGGACTCGCCGGACAGATTGTCCACTATGTGCAGGAACATGGGGACAAGACAGAAGCGTTCGCCTATGCTGACAAGGAAACCCTCTTGGCAGATCTGGATCAGCACATAAAAAAAGGAGACACCATTTTGATCAAGGCGTCTCACTTTATGAATTTTACGGAAATCGTAAAAGCAATTACAGAATAAGATCTTTATCTTCAGAAAGCATATCTGCGATGACACTTTGTGTGTAAGCGCCGATGTGCTTTTTTTGATCTGCTCCTAACTGATCCGGGTAGATCGGCTTGCCATAGTGAAAGACAACAGTCGTCTTTTTGACAAATGGCATATGGTTGCGCAGGATCTCATCGGTGCCTGTGATGGCAACCGGGATAATGGCACAACCGGTCTTGGTCGAGATCTTGAAAGTGCCCTCTTTAAAAGGTGCCATCTGACCGGTCTTGGTACGCGTTCCCTCCGGGAATACAAAGATGGAGATACCGCGCTTGATATCGTCAATGGCTGCGAGGATCACACGCAGACCGTCTCTGGGATTGGTCCGATCCAGAAAAAGGCAGTGAAGTCTGCGCATCCATACGCGAAGAAGTGGTACTTTCTCGAGATTGTCCTTGGCGATAAATCCGGTCAGCCCCGGACAGTGCGTATAACCGATCACGACATCAAAGATGCTGCGGTGGTTGCCGATATAGACGACGGCTTCCTCAGCAGGGATGTTTTCTGCACCCTTGACGATGACATTGGTACCGCAGATACCAACGATCGTGGAGAGCGCCCACTGCACAATGCGCAGACTGCTCAATTCGGCTCCTTTTTTATTGATCTTGCCATAAAGCCATTCGATGCCGAGGGCAGGAATACCAAGTATTAAAAAGAGAAAGGCAAACAGTAGTGCCATAATGGTTCGTAACATAGCGACAAGCCTCCGTGTCAAAACTTTTTCTTAATCATAAATCATATATTCCAAAATTACAATCTACATATTTAAAAAGTCAGCGCATATAATTTGAAAAAAACCATGGGGTAATGATGAAGCGTAGAGGCTTACTTATTTTTTGCTGTGTCTGTCTTTTGCTGATGATGGCGGGATGCAGTTTGCAGACCAAGGAAAAGAAATTGCGGGACGTGGAATACACGGTTCTGGGAACCGACCATATCCCGGAGGAATTGCAGGAAAAGATCGATCAGGTCAAGGCGGAGGAGTTTCAACTGACTTATGACGATGGTCAGTATCTGTATCTGGCAAAGGGATATGGCACACACGAGAGCAGCGGTTACAATATCAGTGTAAAAGACTTATATTTGACAGAACATACCATTGTCTTTGAGACGCAGATCAGCGGTCCGGCAGAAGGGGAAGATGTCAGTCAGAAGGAGACGACACCTTATATCGTGGTCAAGACAGAGATCCTAGATGGCCAGGTTGTCTTTCAGTAAAAATGCAAGTGCCGAAATTTTACAGGAAGTTTATTTGTAAAGATAAAACGTTCGTGATAAGATAAGGGCAATATAGGGAGAAGTACAAGGGAGGATAAGGGATGACAAGAGAAGAAACAAAGGCAGCCGTAGAGGCTATGCTGATCCCGGATGAGGATTTTACAGCAAGGCTTGAGGATACGATCAAGCCATGGGTGGCAGAACATCTGCAAGAGGAGTATTTTACGAGTTTTGATGGTACGCGCATACATACGCACTATGCCATCCATCCAAAGGAGCGGGCATCCATCGTGATCTCACATGGATTTTGTGAATTCGCCGGTAAATTCCATGAGGTCATGTACTACATGTATGAGATGGGATATTCCGTCTTTTTCATTGAACACCGGGGACATGGGTTCTCAGACCGTGCGGATTGCATCCATGAGTGGGATCGCGTCTATGTCAAGGACTATGGGGAATATGTGCAGGACATGCATGAATTTATGGAGCAGGTCGTAAAAAAACACAGCCTGACACACAGGTATTTTCTGTATGCACATTCTATGGGAGGCGCTATTGGTGCCCTGTTTTTGGAAAGATATCCACAGGTTTTTGAGCGGGCGGTTTTGTCCAGTCCTATGTTACAGGTGAATTTTGGTAAAAATCCGACCTGGCTGGTCAAGGTTTTAATGGTTCTGTCCAAGATCCTGCGCTGGGATCTAAAATATGTGCCGGGACAAAAAGGCTTTGACCATGTCTATGTATTCGCGACCAGCAGTTCGACTTCGGAACCGCGCTACGCATATATTTTCAACCAACGTGAGCAAGTGCCGCAGTATACGAGTTATGGCGGTACCTATGCCTGGACGCGGGCATCCATTAAGGCGACCAAGCAGATCGCGCGGGATGCCGGCAAGGTGCAGATTCCGGTATTACTTTGCCAGGCGGGCAGGGATACCATGGTAAGACCGGAGGGGCAGGAGTATTTTGCCAATCATAGCGGGAATACCCGTATGGTGCGTTTCCCGGAATCGAAACATGAACTCTTTACAGCGACCTATGACATCATGTTACCGTATTACGAGGAAGTCTTTGACTTTTACGCTGAGAAGTGATATAATACCCCAGATGCGTTTCGCAAGACGAGACCATGTTAGGAGGTACATTGTTCATGGAACATTCAGATTTTGATAAAGTACGCGCTTCTGTCAAGCAGCAGTGTGGCAACAAGGTCGTGATTCAGCTGGATAAGGGACGCAACAAGGTAGACATTCAGGAAGGCATTATTCAGGAAGCCTATCCAAGCGTATTTACGATCCTGACAGATGATACCGAGGAGAAGCCTTCTCAGTTGTTATCTTTCAGTTATACGGACATCATTACAAAAGAGATTCGCATGAAGTTATGTTAATTTCATAAGAGCAGGGAACCGGACATATTAGTCCGGTTCTTTTTTGTGCACTTCATTCATATCTTATATACAAATACGAAAAATGGTGGGAATGGTATGGAGTTGGAGACAAAGGTAATACATAAAAATAAAATGCCGGTCGAGGTCATGGCACAACTGATCGCAGAGGAGGATTATAACCTGCCGGAGTATAAGCCCGACATCAAGTATGTGATCAAAAGCCATGGGAATATCGTGGTAGAGGAGGTCGTGCCTGAGGAGGAATATGTAAGCGTCAAAGGCAAGATGCAGTTTGCTATCTTTTATCAGGGAGAGGATGGGGAGCGCATGGTGGATCAGGTCAACGGATCCCTTCCCTTTACGGAGCGCCTGCATGTGGAAGGTAATATGCGACCGGAGAATGTGACTGTAAAAACGCAGATGGAAGACCTGGGCGTTGTGGTGATCAATTCGCGAAAACTGTCTCTGCGGGGACTGGCAAATCTGACGGTCTGCATTTGTGAGGGCGTGGAAGTAGAACTGCCACTTTATTGCGACTGTCCGGTGGAGTATCAGGTGCAAAAAGAGGAACGGCGCATCTTAAAATATGTAGAACATCGCGGAGACCGTCTGCGTTTTAAACAGGAAGTGACCCTGCCAAAGGAAAAACCGGATATCCGTATGCTTTTATGGCAGGATGTCCGTCTGGAACAGATGAGCGTGCGGCAGAATAATGAAGGAGTGGAGATTGCCGGTATGATTTATCTCTTTGCTCTATATGAGACAGGACAGGAAGAAAGGTATGCATGGTATGAGACCAGTCTGCCGGTCTCCGCACAGATGGAGTGTGACATTCCACCGACAGATGGCTTTTTTCAGGTAAAACAGGTGCGGACGCAGACCATGTTGGAGGCACGAGAGGATCTGGATGGTGAACTGCGCAATCTGGCGGCAGAATGCAGCATGGAAGTAGAACTTTTTATCTGGCAGGAAGAAGAGATCGCCCTTTTACAGGATGCTTATTGTATGGCAAGGGAGTTACATGTGCATCGTCATGAGGAAGAACTCTGGCAGATGGCAATGAAAAATGAGGCGCTTTTTACAGCCGAGGGTCGGCAGGAGATCAGTGCCGGAAAAGAAGTGCTTTATCTGTGTGACACACAGAGTCAGGTACATTTGCAGGAAGTGCATTTGCAGGGAGGAAATATTGCAATCAGGGGTGTTTGTGAGGTGGAAGTCCTATATGCGACAGCAGACGATACCCAGCCTTTTGCCAATGAGCGTATGACGATTCCATTTTCCGGGGAGATGGAAGCCGGAAATGTCTGTGAGGGAGATTATATGGATGCGGAGGCGAGGATCTATCGTACCCAGTCTTCCATGGCGGATGCCATGGCATTGCAATGCCGGGTGGAGATCCAGGTGAGCCTTATGGCATTTGGCCGCAATCGCATACAGATTCCGGATGATCTGGTGGAAGAACCCTTGGATCTGGAAAAATTACAGAAAGAACCCGGCATGATCGGTTATGTCGTGCAGGAGGGGGATGATCTGTGGTCGATCGCCAAACATTTTCATACGACCAGACAGGAATTGATGGAAACCAATGATCTGACGCAGGAGACCTTGCAGAAAGGGCAGAAACTCTTGGTGATGAAGCATATTTATCTGATGTCCTAGGATGTTTTTCTAGTATTTTCCGGTTGCAAATGCTTGCGCTTTTTTCTATTATAATATAAGGAACATTGCGTCTGTAAAAGAATGGAAAGAGGCGCAAGCATAAGAACAAATGAGGTGCACATGAGAAAAATGACTTTACATAAATGGGGACGGGGAATGTTGGCGGTATGTCTGGCAGGATCCATGCTTTTTACGCGTCCCATGCAGGTGAGCGCTGTCCGCAGTATCTCCGAGATCGAGGAAGAACAAAACAGTATCCAGTCAGAATTGAACGGATTGGATGCAGATATGGTATCTTTGGTTACGGAAATGACAGACTTAGAATCCCAGATCTCCAGCAAGACACAGGAGATCGCAGACGCTGAGGCTACCCTTGCCGAGGCACAGGCAGCCGTAGATCAGCAGTATGCTTCCATGAAAGTCCGTATCCAGTATATGTACGAGAACAGTGATGAAAATATCATGACGGTTCTTTTGGAGTCCGGCAGTATTTCGGATTTTCTGAACCGTCTGGAAAATATCAATGCGGTCTATACTTATGATCGTACTGTCCTTGGCAATTATCAGGCGGCAAAGGATGAGGTAGAAGATCTCAAGGCTTCTTTAGAGGAGGAAAAGGCTTCTTTAGAGGCAAGCAAGACACAACTTGCCAACCAGCAGGCACAGTTAAATGCCATGATCTCAGAAAAGCAGGGAGAGATGGCGGACATCAAGTCAGAACTTGCCGATGCCAAGGCTCTGGCAGCCAGACAGGCAGAACTGGAACGCCAGCGTCAGTTGGCGGCATTGACCAACAATACCAACAACTCCAATAATTCCAACAGCGGCAGTACCGGTGGAAATACGGGCGGCAGTACCAACAGCGGCGGCAATCTGAATCCGTCCCAGACGACAGGTGTCAGCGGAAGCGCCGTGGTAGCCTTTGCCAATCAGTATGTGGGGTATCCTTATGTATGGGGCGGAACAGACCCAAATACCGGAGCGGACTGCAGTGGATTTGTATATTATGTTCTCAAGAATTTTGGCATCAATTACGGACGTCTGACATCCTATGGATGGCGCAGTGTCGGACAAGAAGTCAGTGTCAACAATATGCAGCCGGGAGATATTGTCTGCTATGCAGGACATGTGGCGATCTATGCCGGAGGCGGTCGTATCGTTGAGGCGCAGAGTACCTCTGCCGGTATCACCAATAACCGTTCCGTATATTGCCATAATATCATTACCGTCCGGCGTGTGTTATAATACAAAGGCAGGATGTGGGGAGAAAGGCGCATAAGATGAAACGGATGGCGAGAAATATTATCATTGCGATCATCATAGTGGCTGTTATCTGCGGTCTGGTATATTCCTGGCAGAGCCGTCAGCAGTTGGACTATCGGGATTGCCTGGAGGAAACGGCATTTACGGTAGATGGTCAGGCGGTGCAGATGAAATGGCTGGGATTTTATGTCGTCTATGAGGAGCGCGAGGTAGAAAAGCAGGCGCAGATCTATCATGCCGACAATACAGCCGATTACTGGAATCTTCATGTGGATGGTCATTTTATCCGGCAGGATGCCAAGGATACGATCATGCAGATGGCGATCCATGATTATATTTATTATCAAAAAGCGCAGGCGGCGGGGATGACGCTGGATGCCTCCGAACAACGCAGTCTGGAAAATACGATCTCGGACTTCTGGATGGATCTTTTAGACGATCAGGTGGACAACCTTCCGGTGACGGATGAGTATATCGTCGAGACCATGCAAAGGATCGCGCTGGCAGAAAAATATCAGGCAGCCCTGGCTGCAAAAAAAGACAGGTCATATACCTCTTATTCCTGGAACGGCGGCTATTATAAGAAATGGCTGGCAAAACAGGATGTGGAGATCAATGATAAGATATGGGATCGTGTGTCGGTTGGGAATATTACTCTCAAACACGACAAAGTAAATTATGTAAACGGTCAGGATGAAAAGGATAGTGATGAAAATGAAAATCGGAAGAAATGATCCATGTTGGTGTGGAAGCGGAAGAAAGTACAAGCAGTGTCATGAGGCGTTCGATCACAAGATCGCGTCTTTTGAGAGAGCGGGGCATATCGTACCGCCGCATGAGATCATCAAGACACCGGAACAGATCGCAGGGATCAAGGAGAGTGCCAAGATCAATATTGCCTGCTTAGACGAGGTGGCAAAGCAGATCCATGCAGGTATGAGCACACAGGAGATTGATGATATTGTTTACCGTGTGACGACAGAGATGGGAGGGATCCCGGCACCTTTGAACTATGAAGGATTTCCAAAGAGCGTCTGCACATCCATCAATGACCAGGTATGCCATGGCATTCCGTCAGAGGATGTGATCTTACAGGATGGTGACGTCGTCAATGTAGATTGTTCTACTATTTTGAACGGCTATTTTTCCGACTCTTCCCGTATGTTTATGATCGGCGAGGTCAGTCCGGAAAAACGCAAATTGGTCGAGGTGACCAAGGAGTGTGTGGAATTGGGACTAAAGGCGATCAAGCCGTGGGCATTCATGGGCGATATTGGTGCTATTGTGTGTCAGCATGCAGCAGAAAACGGCTATACGGTTGTGCGTGAGATCGGTGGACATGGCTGTGGCCTGGAATTCCATGAGGAACCATGGATCGGTTATCATACCAAGCCGGGTACGGAAATGTTGATCGTACCGGGTATGACCTTTACCATCGAGCCTATGGTCAATGCCGGAACGGAGCGTATTTATACCGATCAGGAGAATGGCTGGGAAGTCTATACCTTGGACGGTCAGCCGTCTGCACAGTGGGAATATCAGGTTGCCGTGACAGAAGATGGCGTGGAGGTGCTTTCTTACTAGATGAACAAGCGTATTTTGTTTGTGCATACCAGAGAACTTTGCTATTATTCCGGTTCTTACTTTTTGCAGCAGATGCAAAGAGAGACCGCAAAACTCGGCATAGAAAGTCAATATTTTAGTCTGGGTCAGGATCCGTCCTCTTTGGAGGAGATTCTGGGCAGGCATTATGATGGGGTAGTGGATATCAATTCCAAACTACCCTATTTTGTATTAGATGATGACAGACGGTTTTTGGATGTTCTGGGTGCGCCTTTTTACAATTATATCGTGGATCATCCCCTCTACCACCATCCGGGGCTGATCTTTCCCTTGGAAGATTATCATGTCATTGCCATCGATCATTGCCATAAGTCATACATGGAAAAGCATTATCCACATTTACAGCAGGTTGCTTTTTTGCCGATCGGGGCGACGCAAAGCGATTTGGCGGATCAGATCCCTTACGCAAAGC
>CAVGHS010000022.1:5727-13915 GCA_963629085.1 bacterium | reverse complement strand
ACGCAAAGCGGCAGATCCCACTTTTGTTTCTGGGGACCTATGAATCGGAAGACGGCATGCTGGAAAAGTTTAGGGCATTATGTCAAAAGACCTTTGCAGACCGCAGGATCCGACAGGAATTTCAGAATCTTGGTATGGATCTTTTGGAAGTCATGTTGGCGGGTAAGGAATCTGCGCGTGGAGAGCGGGTAGAGATCCCTATGGAAGAAGCCTTGGCAAGTCTTGTGGATCAGGAGAAATTGCAGGATGGAGCTTATGGAACCAAGGATTTTGCAGTCCTTATGAATTATCTTTATCTGATCGATAAATATGTGCGCAATGCCAGAAGACATAAGGTGCTTTCTTATGTGGCGGATCTGAAAGTGCCACTGACCATCGTCGGAGAGGGCTGGGAAAAAACTTCGCTTGCAGGGCAGGCACAAGTGCGGCTTCTGGGGGCAAAGAGGATCGAAGAGATCTACGATCTGCTGGCAAATGCCAGACTGGTTTTGGATGTCAATCCACTTTTTGCTCATGGCGTGCATGACCGTGTGACTTCTGCCATGATAAACGGCTGTCTGTGTTGCAGTGATATGTCTTTGACGGCAGATCCTGTCATGGAAGATGGCAGACACATTTACCATTACAGCAACTGGAATCTGGAACCATTAGGTTATGCCTTAACGGAGATGTCTCCGGGAGAGCAAAGGGAAATGGCAGAGAGGGCAAAGACTTATGCCAAGGACAATTATTCCTGGCAGGCACATGCAAAGAAACTTTTAGAACTCATGCATATCAGACCATAAAGGAAAACATACAAAAGGCGGGCAACCATACATCTGTGATGGACACCCGCCTTTAGTAATGTTCTGTTGTCGTATTGTCCAATGGACGATACCTCTCTTTCTTTTCAATTATCTATTACACTCGTTAATATGTATCTCCTATCTAACAATCCCTGTAATTGCATATGCTTCTCATTTTTTATTAAGGACTAAGACTGTCCGCGTCTGAAAGTGCTACTACCTTGTTAAATAAGATTCTGATCTATACCAATCAGAGTGGTTAAGATAAGGATGAAAATTCTGGTGGTCTGTACCTCCTTTGCTTAGATTTTATCGCTGATACGAGAAAGGTTTTATCTGCTTCACTCGTTCTTTGTTTGTGACTATATAATATCTCATAATTATCGTCTTGTCAACAATAAATTAGAAAATAACTAAATAAATAATAAAATGTCGCAATATTCAGAAAATAAGAAATGAACCATAAGAAAAGGGATGCATATGATAGATTACGGAGGTGGCATATGGAGCAAAAGGAGATTGCGGCAGAAGAAAAGGTCATCGATAAAGGTACAGGGATCGGTATTCTGATCGTGGATCAAAGGCAGGTCTACATGGCAAAATTACTGGAAGAAAGAGGTTATCATCTGATTACATGGGATCTGCGCGAGGGTCAGATGCCACGGGGGAAAGATCCCATCTGGTGTGCAGGTGTTCTGATCCTGCCGGTGCCGGTTAGCCGTGTGCAGGATATGGCACGCTTGGAACAATGCCTGATCATGCACAGATACGACATCAAAATGTGTCTTGGCGGAGCATTTCCGCAGGAGTTGAAAGGACTTCTGGATCAATATGAGATCCCATGGATGGATGTGCTGGCGGATTCCCGGGTGGCAATGAAGAATGCGATCGCTACGGCGGAGGGCTGTATTGCCGAACTCAGCCGTCTGATGCCGGTCAATATTGAAGATGCCAATATCATTGTCATGGGATTTGGAAATTGCGGCAAACCGATCGCCGAGAAACTTTACTGTATGGGAGCACATGTTTCCGTGGTGGCACGGAGTGAAAAAGCCTTATCCATGGCGCATTACTTTGGCTTTATGGATTATCCCATGGATGCGGATATTCCTTACAAAGAGGCGGATGCCGTCATCAATACGATCCCGGCACTTGTCATCACAAAAAAGGAGATCGACCTCTTGCATGAGGATGCGGTCGTTTTGGATATTGCCTCAGCACCGGGAGGTTGTGACGGCGCCTATTGCAGAGAAAAGAATGTGCCTTACAAACTGGCATTGGGGCTGCCCGGACTGTACTGTCCCAAGACCAGCGCCATGATCTTGTTGGAAGCCATGCCTTTTGGCTATAAGCCGGGCCGGGAGAAATGGAAGTCATAAATGAGAGGAAGAGAAATGGATTTTTCAAAATACACCATTGGATTTGGTATTACAGGTTCTTTTTGTACGCATGAGAAGATCAAAAAAGAAATACAGAGGCTGGTAGATCTTGGGGCGACGGTCATTCCTGTCTTTTCTTATCAGACGCAGGTCATGGATACCCGCTTCGGCAAGGCTGCCGATTTTATGCAGGAGGTGGTCGAGATGACCGGAAACCGGGGACTGCGGACCATCACGGAGGCGGAGCCGATCGGACCGAAAGGCCTTTTGGATGTCATGGTCATTGCGCCATGCACGGGAAATTCTATGGCAAAATTGGAGGCGGGAATCACGGATACACCGGTGCTCATGGCGGCGAAGGCGCATTTGCGAAACAACCGCCCACTTGTCATTTCCATCTCGACCAATGATGCCTTGGGGATGAATTTTAAAAATATCGGAAAACTCATGTACATGAAAAATATATATTTTGTGCCTTTCGGACAGGACGATTATGCCAAAAAGCCGTCTTCCATGGTGGCAAAGACAAAATGGCTGCCGGAGACGATCGAAGAGGCATTGCAAGGACGGCAGATCCAGCCGGTACTGCGATGAAAAAATCCCATCAGGAAAATTGACCTGATGGGATTTGTCTGTTTTTAAATTAAGAAGGCAGTTGGTAGGAAACCTGATATTCCCTTAACCAGAAGTCGATCTGCAAATAGTAGGCGAGCAGTTGCGGACCTGCCATGAGTTGACCGAACCAAGGCTTGCCGTAATCTTTTGGCGCGTTGCAGAAGGTCAGGACTTTATCCGGATCAATGAAATCCAGGATCGGATGATTGCCCTGTGCAATCAGTTTTTTCATTTCCTTGCACAGCATCTGCTCGTATTCCGGGTGGTAATTCTTAGGATACGGACTCTTTTTGCGCTCAGCGACCTCTTTTGGCAGAAGTGGAGCGGCAATCCGGCGCAAAAGATGCTTGACCTCGCCGTCTTTTGCCTTCATTTCCCACGGCACATTGTAGAGATATTCTGCCAGTCGGATATCTGCAAATGGGCAGATGGCTTCCATGCCTGCCAGGGCGGCAACACGATCCATGCGGTCCAAGAGCGTCTGCATGAAATACTGTGTCGTCAAGGCAAAGAGACGGCGGTGGCGGCGGTTCTCCGGTGTATCATCCGGCAGGTAAGAGACCTGGGAGCAGGAGGCATCGTAGACCTGGGCTACGTATTCTTCCATGCCCAGATGCTCTAAGAAGTGGTCGCGCAAGAGCATTTGCCTCGGCTGTAGATCCATGGTCCAAGGAAATGTGTTGGCAGACCGCATAGGTTCTTTGTGATACCAAGGATAGCCACAGAAGATTTCATCCGCACATTCCCCGGTGAAAGCCACTTTGGAGCGCGGTGCGATCTGCTTGCAGAAGTAGAGCAGGGAAGAAGAAATGTCTGCCATGCAGGGACCATCGTGGGCTAATACGGATTGCCCCAGAAGGGATGCCTGTGCTTTGGCGTTACATTCTAAAAAAGTGTGATTGGTATGGAAATGTTCTGCCATGGCAATGACATAAGGACGATCCAGGCTTGGCTGGAAGTCGTTGGCAGAAAAATATTTGCTGCTGTCTGCAAAGTCAAAGGAATAGGTCGTCAGAGGTGTGCCGTTGTTCATGTTTTCCCGATTGGCAAGGGCAGTAACGACAGAGGAGTCCAGACCACCGGAGAGCAGGCAGCACTGGGAAGCGTCCTCGTTCCACTGGCGGTGCAGGGCTTCGGATAAAAGATGGGCTGCATGGTCCACCGTTTCCTCATAGGATTCCTCATGACGGCTTGCCTGCAAATGCCAAAAGGTATTTTCGATGATCCGTCCCTGACTGTAAATGATGGTCTTTCCGGGACGGACTTCATGGATATCCTGATAGACGGTTGCTCCCGGAAGGTGTGCAGGTCCGAGGGAAAATACCTGATGCATGCCACGCAGATCCATGCTGACATGCACGCCCGGATGGGCAAAGATACCCTTGATCTCGGAGGCAAATAAAAAGAGGTCTTTCTGTTGATGATAGAATAAAGGTTTTACGCCCATAGGGTCACGGAAGAGGACGACCTTGTGGAGCCGCACGTCCGCGATGGCAATGGCATAGCCGCCCCGCAGGAGAGTCGCAAAGCGCTCACCGTAAAGATGGTAGAGCGTAAGCAGGATGTCCGGTCGGCTCATATTTCTGGCAGAAATGTTCTGGCTTTCCAACTGGGATGCCAGTTCATCGTAATTATAGATGCCGTCATCGCATACGATATGCAGATGTGCCAGCCCTCCCTTGCCCTGTGTCGGGACATTTTTCCTGCTCATTTGATTGGTGTATAGGGCATTATACATGAGCACGCCATCGCTGGTGGTCATGCGATATGCCTGATCCGGTCCACGATGGGACAGGCTCTTTAGTATCTTCTCGGCAGTCTGTTCCAGTGCGCCCAGACGCTGCCCCTGCCTGAATTCAGGCGAAAAAAATCCGGCAATACTACTCATAGTTCCTCCAATTAAAAATTTCTGGAATAATATATGAGAGATTGCCGGAAAAAATGCAGGATTATGCCTGCTGTGATGCAGCGTAGGCTTCGGTTAAGGCCTTTGCTAACTGATCGCCACAGGATGTGCCGCGTCCGTTGCAGGAAATACCACTGATGCGTCGCACGACTTCATCAACGGTCATGCCTTCTACCAATTTCGGAATGGCCTGCAGGTTGCCGTTGCAGCCGCCGGTAAACTTGACATCCTTTACAATGTCTCCATCTAATGTGACTTCGATCTGAGAAGAGCAGGTGCCCTTGGTCTTATATACGTAACTCATATGATCTTCCTCTCTTTCTTAAATACATGTGTATCTGATTATACGACCCTTGCATGAGAATGGCAAGATTTTATTGTTTCCATGGAAAAAGAGTGTTACAATAACGCCATATGGGTGCAATCCTGCCCCTAGCAAGTAATGAGTGTTTAAGGAGAAGAACATGGGACTGTTTGACAAGATATTTGGAACACATAGCGAACATGAGTTAAAGCGCATTTACCCGATCGTGGACAAGATCGAGGGGATGCGAGAGGATATGGTCGCACTGAGCGACGAGGAATTGCGTGCCAAGACAGATGCATACAAAAAGCGTCTGGCAGATGGTGAGACGCTGGATGATCTTTTACCGGAGGCTTTTGCCACTGTGCGTGAAGCAGCGCGCCGTGTGCTTGGCATGGAACATTTCCGCGTACAGTTGATCGGTGGTGTGATCCTGCATCAGGGTCGTATTGCCGAGATGAAGACAGGTGAAGGAAAGACTTTGGTATCTACCCTGCCGGCATATCTGAATGCCCTGGAAGGCAAGGGCGTGCATATCGTCACGGTCAATGACTATCTGGCAAAGCGTGATGCTGAGTGGATGGGAAAGGTACATGAATTTCTGGGATTGACGGTCGGCGTTGTCCTGAATGATATGTCCAGAGAAGAAAGACAGGCAGCCTACAACTGTGACATTACCTATATTACCAATAATGAACTGGGATTTGATTATCTGCGTGACAATATGGTTGTCCGTGAGAACCAACTGGTACAGCGTGGCCTGCACTATGCCATCATTGATGAGGTCGATTCTGTACTGATCGATGAGGCGAGAACACCGCTGATCATTTCCGGACAGAGCAACAAGTCCACCAAGTTATATGAACTGTGTGATATGCTTGCCAAGCAGTTACAGCGTGGCGAAGACCTGCCGGAATTTTCCAAGATGGATGCCATCATGGGAATTGAACAGGAAGAGACTGGAGACTTCATTGTCAATGAAAAGGACAAGGTTGTCAGCCTGACCCAGGAAGGAACCAAAAAGGTCGAGGAATTCTTCCATATTGACAACTTATCTGATCCGGAGAACTTGGAATTGCAGCACAATGTCATTTTGGCACTGCGCGCCAACAACCTTATGTTCCGCGATCAGGATTATGTCGTATCGGACGATCAGGTTCTGATCGTAGACAGTTTTACCGGACGTATCATGCCGGGACGTCGTTATTCTGACGGGCTGCATCAGGCGATCGAGGCAAAGGAACATGTGCAGGTCAAGAGAGAGAGTATGACCCTTGCCAACATTACCTTCCAGAATTTCTTTAATAAATACGACAAAAAGAGCGGTATGACCGGTACGGCGCTTACCGAGGAGCAGGAGTTCCGTGATATTTACGGCATGGACGTTGTGGAGATCCCGACCAACAAGCCGATCGCTCGTAAGGATCTGGATGATGCTGTTTATAAGACAAAGAAAGAAAAGTACCATGCAGTCGTAGAGGAAGTCAAAGAGGCTTATGCCAAGGGACAGCCGGTACTGGTTGGTACCATTACCATTGATATTTCCGAGGAGATCAGTCGCCTCCTTAGCAAAGAGGGCATTCCACACAATGTATTGAATGCCAAGTTCCATGAAAAGGAAGCACAGATCGTAGCAGAGGCAGGTCGTCACGGGGCAGTTACCATTGCCACCAATATGGCTGGTCGTGGTACAGATATCAAGTTGGATGATGAAGCGAAGGCAGCCGGTGGTCTGAAAATCGTCGGAACAGAGCGTCATGAATCCCGCCGTATCGACAATCAGTTGCGTGGCCGTGCCGGTCGACAGGGAGATCCGGGACAGTCCCAGTTCTTTATTTCTTTGGAAGATGATTTGATGCGTTTGTTTGGATCTGAGAAACTGATCAACATGTTCAATTCTCTGGGCGTTCCGGAGAATGAGCAGATCCAGCATAAGATGCTCAGTGATGCCATCGAAAAGGCACAGAAGAAGATTGAGAGCAACAACTTTGGTATCCGTAAGAATCTGTTGGAATACGATCAGGTCATGAACGAGCAGAGAGAACTGATCTACGCACAGCGTCACCGTGTTTTGGAAGGCGAGAATATGAAGGATCAGATCCTTTCCATGGTCGCAGACAAGGTCAGCGAGAGTGTCAATATGTGCTGTACGGATGAGTTGGCAACCGAGGATTGGGATCTTGCGGAATTGAACCGTGTGATCCGTCAGATCATCCCATTACAGCCGATCACTTCTGAGACTTTAGAGGGTATCAAGAATACCAAGCAGTTGATCGAGAAATTGACAGACGAGGCAAATGCTTTATATGCCGCCAAGGAAGCGGAGTTCCCGGAGCCGGATGCTTTCCGTGAGATCGAGCGTGTTATCCTTTTGCGTGTGATCGACCGCAAGTGGATGGAAGAGATCGACGACATGGAGCAGTTGCGCCAGGGCATCGGTATGCAGGCTTTTGCCCAGCGTAATCCGATCGATGAATATAAGATGGCAAGTTACGATATGTTGGATGCCATGAACGATGCTATCCGTACCGAGACGGTACAGATGCTATATCGCATCCGCATTGAGAAAAAGGTAGAGCGCGAGGAAGTTGCCAAGGTTACCGGTACCAATAAGGATGAATCGGCAACAAAGGCACCAAAGAAACGTGCGAATGTAAAGGTATATCCAAATGATCCGTGTCCATGTGGCAGTGGTCTGAAGTACAAGCAGTGCTGCGGACGCAAGGCATAGGATAGGGATGCAGGGCTTCCTGCAAGTCATGAAATCCATGAATGAAGAAAATGACGATTTAAGTCAAAAAAGAGGAGTTACATTTCCACTGTGGGATGTAACTCCTCTTTTGACATAAACCAAGATATTTTGCATGCCTATGATCCAAAAGATGCAGGAATTTTTGCATCGGCATTTACGGAGCACTGGTCTCCTCAACGACCGGATCCGGATTTGGTGGGTAGGTAAAGCCCTCGCCAACAACGGCACTGACACGGTTGACGACCATAAAGGCGGTCGGATCCATCTGGTGTACGATACGCTCAACGCGGCTCAACTGACGGCTGGAAATAACGGACATGACCACTTCCACATCCTTGCCCAGATAGCCGGAACGACCTTTCATCATGGTAACACCACGGTCAAGATCCTGTAAGATGAACTGGCGGATCTCATCGCTTTTGTCAGAAACGATCTGGACTTCTACAC
>CAVGHS010000022.1:0-5717 GCA_963629085.1 bacterium | reverse complement strand
GACCAGTACGACACCGTAGAGTACATTGTCGCCCGGGGTCTGTAAAGCCTGTAAGGCGAGGATGATGACATCGACGATATAGACACCGACCGAGAGCGGAATGCGCAGGTATTTATTCATCAAAAGAGATGGAATATCCATACCACCGGAAGAAGCACCGGCACGCAGGACAAGACCGACACCGGCGCCGATCAGGATACCGCCCATGATGGTACATAAGAAGATGTCATTGGTCACGGCATGCCCATGCAGAGCCTGTTCCATGATCGCCATTGCCAGCGGATAGCAGAAGGTGCTCAGGATCGTTGAGAGAGCAAAACGCTTTCCGAGGAAGATAAGTCCTACGACCAGCATGACAGCATTGATGATAAAAACGTAGACGGAGGTCGGTATGCCGGTCTGCCGGCTCAAAAACAACCCGATACCGGAAGTACCGCCGGTGATCAGACCGGAACCGGAAACAAATAAAACAAAGCCGGCTGCGTCCAAGATATTTCCTATCAGGATCATGAGTAATCGAAGCAATTCTTTAGATTTCCTATTCATGTTACGTCCCTTTCTTTACTATATGTGAAAAAATGCTATGGTTTCCCACACGTTTGCTATTATATGACAAATGTGGGCAAAATAACAATAGTAGAACAAACATTCGATTTTTTCTGTACTTTTGGCAGGCTTGATGTTATATTATAGGAAGAATGTGTGCAAACTAGATAGTCAGGAGTATGAAGGATATGGATCATTTTGAACTGCATTCCCAATTTGAACCGACCGGAGATCAGCCGCAGGCGATCGCAGAACTGGTCGCGGGCTTCCGCGAGGGCAACCAGTGCCAGACACTGCTTGGCGTTACCGGATCGGGAAAGACCTTTACCATGGCGAATGTCATACAGGAATTGAATAAACCGACTTTGATCATTGCGCATAACAAGACACTGGCAACGCAGTTGTATGGAGAGTTCAAAGAATTTTTCCCCAACAATGCCGTAGAGTATTTTGTTTCCTATTATGATTACTATCAGCCGGAGGCCTATGTGCCTTCGACCGATACTTATATTGCCAAGGATTCTTCCATCAATGATGAGATCGACAAACTGCGTCTGTCGGCTACAGCGGTCCTGACGGAGCGGCGCGATGTCATCATCATATCCTCGGTATCCTGCATCTACGGTATTGGTAGTCCGGATGACTATCAGAATATGATGGTTTCCCTGCGGCCGGGGGATGAGAAAGACCGGGATCAGGTGATTCGACAACTGGTGGATATGCAGTATATGCGCAATGATATGGACTTTACCCGTGGTACTTTTCGGGTGCGGGGCGATGTGCTTGAGATCATTCCGGCAGATACCTCGGATTATGCTTATCGTGTGGAGTTTTTTGGGGATGAGATCGATCGTATCACGGAACTGGATGCCCTTACCATGGAAGTACGGTGTGAGATGAATCATATCGCTATTTTCCCGGCATCCCATTATGTCGTCCCACAGGACAAGATCAATAAAGCCTGTGTAGAGATCGAGGAAGAATTAGAGGAGCGTGTGCGCTTTTTCAAGGGCGAGGACAAACTGATCGAGGCGCAGCGTATCGCGGAGCGTACCAACTTTGATGTAGAGATGCTGCGTGAGACGGGATTTTGCAGCGGTATTGAGAATTATTCCCGCCATCTGACCAATCAAAAGCCGGGAGAACCGCCACAGTGTCTTTTGGATTATTTTAAGGATGATTTCCTTATTATTGTAGATGAGTCTCATATCACCCTGCCGCAGGTGCGTGGGATGTATGCCGGAGACCGGGCACGAAAGACGACCCTGGTAGATTATGGTTTCCGCCTGCCATCGGCACTGGACAACCGTCCTTTGAATTTTTCGGAGTTTGAGTCCAAGATCGACCAGATCCTCTTTGTATCGGCAACACCGGCAGAGTATGAGGAAGAACACGAGATGCTGCGTGCGGAGCAGGTCATCCGTCCGACCGGTCTTTTGGATCCGGAGGTGGAGGTACGTCCGATCGAGGGGCAGATCGATGACCTGATCGGAGAAATCCGCAAGGAAACGGCACAGCACAATAAGGTGCTGATCACCACGCTGACCAAGCGGATGGCGGAGGATCTGACCGATTATATGGCAGAACTTGGTATCCGTGTGAAGTATATGCACTCGGACATTGATACCATGGAGCGTGCAGAGATCATACGAGACCTGCGTCTGGATGTCTTTGATGTCCTGGTTGGCATCAATCTGCTCCGTGAGGGACTGGATATCCCGGAGATCACGCTTGTGGCTATTTTGGATGCGGATAAGGAAGGCTTCTTGCGTTCCGAGCGTTCTCTGATCCAGACCATTGGTCGTGCCGCACGAAACTCGTCCGGTCATGTCATCATGTATGCGGACAAGATCACGGATTCTATGCGGCTGGCACTGGATGAGACAGCCCGACGTAGGCAGATCCAGCAGGCTTACAATGAGGAACACGGCATTATACCGCAGACGATCCAGAAATCGGTGCGTGATCTGATCAGCATTTCCAAAGAGATTGCCAAGGAAGAGATGAAGTTTGAACGTGATGCGGAGGAGATGGATCGCGAAGAACTGGAAAAACATATCGGCGAGATCAAAAAGAAGATGGAAAAGGCTGCGGCAGAACTCAATTTCGAGGCGGCAGCGGAATATCGTGATCGCCTGATCGAACTGAAAAATATGCTGCGGGATATGTAGTGATCCCATATTAAGATAGAGATAAGATAGAGGTTTAGGATAATGAAGGATACAAGAAAATACATCAAGATCAGAGGGGCAAATGTGCACAATCTCAAAAATATCAGCCTGGATATTCCGAGAGATTCCTTTACGGTATTGACCGGACTCAGTGGTTCGGGAAAGTCGTCACTGGCTTTTGATACCATTTTTGCAGAGGGGCAGAGACGCTACATGGAGTCTTTGTCTTCTTATTCCAGACAGTTTTTGGGACAGATGGAAAAGCCGGATGTGGAAAAGATCGAGGGATTGCCACCGGCGATCTCTATCGACCAGAAATCGACCAACCACAACCCGCGTTCCACGGTAGGAACGGTCACAGAAATCTATGACTATTTCCGTCTGCTCTATGCGCGTATCGGTATTCCCCATTGTCCAAAGTGTGGACGGGAGATTCGCAAGCAGACAGTCGATCAGATGGTAGATCGTATCATGGCTTTGCCGGAACGCACCAAGATCCAGTTGCTGGCTCCGGTTGTGCGCGGGCGAAAAGGAACCCATGAAAAACTCTTTGCCAAGGCGAAAAAGAGCGGTTATGTGCGTGTGATCGCGGATGGCAATTTATACGATCTGTCGGAAGATATTGTCCTGGAAAAGAATATCAAGCACAACATCCAGATCGTAGTCGATCGTCTGGTGGTCAAAGAGGGGATTGAGAAGCGTCTGACCGATTCCATCGAGAATATTTTGCACCTGACATCGGGCTTGGTCGAAGTGGATGTCATCGATGGTGAGAATTTTATGATGTCCGAAGGCTTTGCCTGCCCGGATTGTGGTATCAGCGTGGACGAGGTAGAGCCGCGTAGTTTCTCTTTCAACAATCCTTTTGGTGCTTGTCCGGAATGTTTTGGACTGGGATTTAAGATGGAATTTGACGAGGATCTGATGATCCCGGACAAGCGTTTGAGTTTTAATGAGGGTTGTGTCACGGTCATGGGATGGCAGTCGGCATCCGACAAAAAGAGTTTTACGCACGCGATACTGGTCGCTTTGGCAAAAGAATACGGCTTTTCTCTGGATACCCCTTACAAAGATCTGCCGGAAGAGATACGTCATCAGTTTATTTATGGCTTTGACCGCACGGTGCCGGTACATTATAAGGGACAGCGCGGTGAGGGTGTTTATGACATCTGCTTTGAAGGCCTGATCGCCAATGTGAACCGTCGTTATCGTGAGACACATTCCGAGACCATGAAAAAGGAATACGAGGAATTCATGTATATCTGTAAGTGTCCGCTGTGTAAGGGACAGCGTTTGAAGAAGTCCTCTCTGGCGGTTACCGTAGCAGACAAGAATATCTTTGAGATGACGGAACTGCCGATCCGCGACTTGCAGGTATTTTTACAGGAGATGCATTTGAGCGACCAGCAGGAAAAGATCGGACACCAGATCTTAAAGGAGATCCGGGGGCGTGTGGGATTTTTGGTGGATGTGGGACTGGACTATCTGTCCCTGTCCAGAGCGACCGGTACGCTTTCCGGCGGCGAGGCACAGCGTATCCGTCTGGCGACCCAGATCGGGTCTGGTCTGGTAGGCGTTGCCTATATCTTGGATGAACCGAGTATCGGACTCCATCAAAAGGATAATGATAAACTTTTGGCATCTTTAAAAGGACTGCGTGACTTGGGCAACACCCTGATCGTAGTCGAACATGACGAGGATACCATGCTGGCGGCGGATTGTCTGGTGGATATCGGACCGGGGGCAGGTAAGCATGGCGGAGAGGTGGTAGCCATCGGCACACCACAGGAAGTCATGGCAAATCCGGATTCGATCACCGGGGCATATCTGAGTGGTAAAAAGACCATTCCGGTGCCAAAGGAAAGGCGGCAGCCGACGGGCTATCTGACTATCCGTGGTGCCAAAGAGAACAACCTCAAGAATATTGATGTGCAGATACCGCTTGGGGTGATGACCTGTATCACCGGTGTGTCCGGTTCAGGCAAGAGTTCCCTGACCAATGAGATCCTATACAAGCGTCTGGCAAAAGAATTGAATCGTGCCCACAAGGTACCGGGCAAGCATGATGATATTGAAGGGATCGACCAGTTGGACAAGATCATTGACATTGACCAGTCGCCGATCGGGCGGACACCACGATCCAATCCGGCGACCTATACCGGTGTGTTTGATATGATCCGTGACCTCTTTGCGGCGACGGCAGATGCTAAGGCACGCGGCTATAGTAAGGGACGTTTCAGTTTTAATGTCAAGGGCGGACGCTGTGAGGCGTGTTCCGGGGATGGTATCATCAAGATCGAGATGCATTTTCTGCCGGATGTCTATGTGCCGTGCGAGGTATGCGGGGGCAAGCGCTACAATCGAGAAACCCTGGAAGTCAAGTATAAGGGCAAGTCTATCTATGACGTTTTAGATATGACGGTAGAAGAAGCCCTGCACTTCTTTGAACATGTGCCGTCTATTCATCGTAAGATCCAGACCCTTTATGATGTGGGCTTATCCTATGTAAAATTGGGGCAGCCGTCCACAACACTTTCCGGTGGAGAGGCACAACGTATCAAACTGGCGACGGAACTCAGCCGCAGGAGTACGGGACGTACCATCTATGTATTGGATGAGCCGACCACGGGACTGCATTTTGATGATGTCAACAAACTCGTCACCATTCTGCGGAAGTTATCCGAGGGTGGCAACACGGTGGTCGTGATCGAACACAATCTGGATGTGATCAAGACGGCAGATCATATCATTGATATGGGACCGGATGGCGGAGACCGCGGTGGCAGGGTTGTAGCCTGCGGCACACCGGAAGAGGTGGCGCAGCATCCGACTTCATATACGGGACAATATGTAAAACGATATCTGGAAGCAGACAAGAAACGCTCGTAAGGGCAAAGAAAAGGGCAATGAAAAAGGAACCGCAAAAGCGATTCCGTAATTTTTGGGGAGTGCTCCGGAAGCAAAGCCTCCGGAGCTGAGTTATGAAAAATATATTAGCAC
>CAVGHS010000021.1:0-26146 GCA_963629085.1 bacterium | reverse complement strand
TCGTAGACCCTTCCCTTGTTCAGCAGGGCGTGTAAGAGAATGACAAATAAGAGAATGGGTATGATGGCATCGGATATATATAGAAGAAACTTCATAGGCTATCCTCCCGCCCCATACATGCTAATTTACAAAAAATGACTGCCACCAGGGTACTGATGGCGGTCGCAAGGATGGCAGAACCCGTGATCAGAGAGGGATTTGCCGATCCGTACTGACTGCGATAGGCGATCATATTGACCGGAATCAGTTGCAGGGATGAGATATTGAGCACCAGAAAAGTACACATTTCCCGGCTCGCTACCCCCTCCTTCTGCCGGCTGACCTTCTTTAGTTCCTGCATGGCAGAAAGTCCTGCCGGTGTCGCCGCCCAGCCAAGTCCAAAGATATTGGCGATGATATTGGTCGCGATATATTCCTTTGCCTTGGTCTCCTTTTTTAATGTAGGAAATAAAAAGCCCAGCACCGGATTCAGTTTCTTTGCCAGACCGCGCAGCAGCCCGCTCTTTTGCGCAATATTCATCATGCCTACCCAAAAGCACATGACACCAAGTAATGTAATACAAAGGGAAACGGCTTCCTTTGCAGAGGAAAGCGCTGCTTCCGTGATCGCCGCCATCTGCCCCTGAAAGCCTCCATATACGATACCAAGTAAGAGCATACCTGCCCAAAGATAATTCATAAGGACTCCAAGACTTTTTTACATATGTATGAAATTTTGAAAATTCTATGCCGGAAATCATATATTTTTTCATTGTACATACACTGTAACTATGGTATTTCTTTGGGAGGCACTATGGGAAAACGATTTCTTTGTCTGATCCTTGCTATCTTGATCGCCTTTTCGACGGTAAGTTGCAGTAAAGAAGATATAGGAAATGCAAGACTTTTTGATGCGGGTCAGACAAGTGATGCGGATACTTTTGAGGATCTGACAAATGATTGGTTCTGCCGACAGATGGAGGTCGATTCCTTGTCCTGTCACTTTACCCTGGAAAACCCGGATGCTTACCATATCACTTTTTCGGAGGAATCGCTCTGCCATCTGACCTTAGAAGAAAATATCAAAGAAATGGATGAGATCGATGAATTCCTTTCCCGCTTAAAGGACATTGACCGCAGTGCATTGTCCACCCGACAAAGGCTGGTCTATGACCTTTTGGAGGACTACTATGGTCTGGAGGAAAAACTGGGCGATTACTACTACTATCAAAATCTGCTCTCACCGACCGCCGGCATTCCTTCTTCCCTGCCGGTGCTTCTGTCCTCTTTTTCCTTTCATGATACCGAGGATATCGAATGTTATCTGTCTCTCTTAGAAGAAATGGATATCTACTTCGGGCAGATCTATGCCTTTGCCACGGAGCAGACCAGACTGGGTCTTATGGAAAATACTGACTCACTGAAACAGACCATTGATTTTTGTGCCGCTTTTTCACAAGCAGATGCTGACCACCTGCTTTTGACTTCTTTTGATGACCGCATCAAAAACGCTGCTTTTCTAAATGAAGCCGAAAAAGCGTCCTATATTTCCCGAAATCAGTCGATCATTTATGATGTCGTTTTACCGTCTTATTTGTCGCTTTCTAATCAATTATCGTCGATTGTTGGCAAAACAGACGATAATGGAAGTCTTTCTGTCAAAGAAAAGGGACGTTCCTATTATGCTCTTTTGGTGCGCAAGAACACCGGCACAAAAGAAAGTCCCTATACCGTCTTTCAGAAGATCGCTGCCAAACGACAAGACGATCTTTCCCGGATGGCAGACCTTTTTGCCCACAATCCTGCCCTGGCATCCATGTTTGGAAACTATGCCTGTCCCCTAAAAACCCCCGAAGATATGATCGAGCATTTACAGACTTCCATACAAAAGGACTTTCCTGCCTGTGAAAATGTTACCATCACCATCCACGAGATTGCGCCACAGTTGCGGCAGACCAGCGCGCCCGCCTATTATCTGATCGCACCTTTGGATTCCGGGGGCTACCACAATATTTTTTACAACCCGGACAGCAATGCCAACACGACTTCCCTCTTTACCACCATGGCACACGAAGGTTTTCCCGGTCATCTCTACCAGACCGCCATGTCCTATCAATATGACTTGGAACCGGTGCGCGCCCTTTTGTCCTTCCCGGCATACACCGAGGGCTGGGCTACCTATGTGGAATATCTGTCCTACCAATATGCCGGGCTGCCGGATCAACTCGCCTCGGTCTTAGCCCTCAATGACAGCATTGTCCTAAGCCTCTATGCCTCTGCGGACATCGGCGTCCATTATTATGGCTGGGATCGTGCCAGCCTTTTGGAGTTCTTGGAAAAATATGGGATCAAAGATCCGGAAGTCGTCGATCAGATCTACCAATTGATCGTGGAAGATCCTGCCAATTACCTACATTATTATGTGGGATATATGAATTTTGCATCCCTACAGGACGACTATAAGGATGCAAAAAAAGATGATTTTTCTTATATGGAATTTCATAAAGAGATCCTACAGACCGGACCTGCGCCTTTTGACATCCTGCGGAAAATCCTGCTTGGGACATCATAAAAGTGCCTGATAAATGTCGCGCTTACTAACACCACGGTCTTTTGCCACGGCTTTCATGGCATCCTTTTTGCAGTAGTCCTGATCCAGATAGATCTGCATATGATCCTCAATGCTCATATCTTCCCAGCGGCTCTGCTCCTCCCGCATGACCTCTTCTTTGGATCTGCCGGCAATGACAAGGACATATTCACCGCGCGGATCATTTTCCCTGTAATAATCCACAGCCTGCGCCAACGTCATTTTCTTCTTTTCCTCATAGCGTTTGGTCAGTTCCCGGCAGAGCGTGATGCTGCGGTCGCCCAATGCCTGATAGAGTTCCTGCAGGGTCGCACGCAGATGATGCGGTGCCTCATAGACGATCATGGTGCGTGTCTCCTGCTGCATTTCTTCCAGCACACGCGCACGCTCCTTTTTATCCTTTGGCAAAAATGCCTCAAAACTAAAGCGTCTGCATGCCTGACCGGAACTTGTCACCGCCGTGATGCAGGCAGCCGCACCCGGAACGGCATTGACTTCGATGCCTTCTTCATAGCACATTGCTACCAGTTCCTCGCCCGGATCGGAAATGCCCGGTGTCCCGGCATCCGTGATGACAGCGATATTTTTGCCCTCTTTTAAGGCTGCCAAAAGCGTGTGTGCCTTTTCGATCTTGTTGAACTCATGATAACTTGTCATGGGCGTATCGATCTCAAAATGGTTCAAAAGTTTTATGGAATTTCGCGTATCCTCAGCGGCGATCAGATCCATTTCTTTTAAGATGCGGACACAGCGGTAGGTCATATCCTCCAGATTTCCGATCGGTGTCGCACACAAATATAAGATACCAGCCATACTCGGCACTCCTTTCTGCATCCTGCAAGGTCTTTAGTAACCGTAAATATCATAGATCTCCGGCATATAAACCCCCGGACTCTGATAGACGATCAGGGGTTTTTCTACCGTGATCCTGGACTTGCCGTCCCGCATTCCCTCGATCAGAACCATATTGGGCTCTTTATCCACATAGGGATAGACCAGTTGCATCCGCTTTGGTTCGATCTTGTATTGGCTCATTGTGGATAAGATCTCCACCAGACGGAACGGTCTGTGCACAAAATAGCATCTTCCGCCCGGACGCAGAAGTTTTGCCGTCTGCGATACCACATCCTCCAGATTGCAGAGCACCTCGTGTCTGGCAATGGTCTTGGCATCGCCATCATTCTTGATGCCATGATGATCGGTCATATAAGGCGGATTGCAGGTCACAACATCAAAAGAAGATGCCCCAAAAATATTTGTTGCATCTTTGATATCTCCCGTGACAATGGAAACGCGGTCTTCCAAGTGATTGTAAGCCACGCTCCTTGCCGCCATGTCGGCACTTTCCGGCTGGATCTCCAATCCGGTAAAATGCTCCCCTTGTGTCTTTGCTTCTAAAAGAATGGGTATGATCCCGGTTCCCGTGCCAAGATCCAGCACTTCCTCGCCACGCTTTACCTTGGCAAAACCGGACAAAAGCACGGCATCCATGCCAAAGCAGAAACGCTTGGGATCCTGAATGATCTTGTAACCGTTGCGCTGCAATTCATCCAGCCGCTCCCCCTCATGCAAAAGTGATCCTGCCATTATTTATTATCCTCAAGTTTTGCCAACTCTTTTAATTCTTCTTTGGTGACCTTGACATTCTTGCGCTTTGCCTTGAATTTCAAGTCACTTACCTGATAGTCACGCTCTTCCTTGGTATCATTCTGCTCGATCAGCACCTTGACGCGCTGACGAAGAACACTGACCGCCTTGACCTGTCCGCGGATCCCCTCCGGTGTGGTCACATAGTCTCCGACATTCGGCAACTGGCTGTTCAGATACTCATAAGTCTCCTGTTCATTTTTCAGACAGCACATGAGTCTGCCACAGACACCGGAAATCTTGGTCGGATTTAAGGAAAGATTCTGTTCCTTTGCCATCTTGATGGAAACCGGAACAAAATCCGTCAGGTAAGAACTACAACAGAGCGGTCTGCCGCAGATACCGATCCCGCCCATGATCTTGGTCTCATCACGCACACCGATCTGGCGCAACTCGATCCTGGTACGGAATACGGATGCCAGATCCTTTACCAGTTCACGGAAATCAATTCTGCCATCTGCCGTAAAGTAAAAGAGCAGTTTGTTATTGTCAAAGGTGTACTCTGCGTCCACCAGTTTCATGTCAAGTTTGTGCTTCTTGATCTTTTCCTGACAGATCCTGTAAGCCTCTTTTTCTTTTTCCTTATTCTTTTCTGCCCGCTTGAAGTCTTCCTCGGTCGCGATACGCTGGACGGTCTTTAACGGCTGGACGACCTCATCATCCGGCACTTCCTTTGGTGCTACGGCAACCGTTCCCATCTCGACACCGCGCGCGGTCTCAACGATCACACGGTCACCGATCTTCAAGTCTAAATTCTTGGGTCCGAAATAATATACTTTACCTGCGGTGCGAAAACGCACACCAACAATCTTTATCATGCAATATTCTCCTTTATTGAAAGCAACATGAGTTCCACTGCCAAATTATAGTTTCCATTGCAGGCAATCCGCCGTCTTGCGGTATTCTCTGCCTGAATGATGGCATTCAGCCCGTGATAGGAACACTCACTCGCCTGTCTTTTTATGATCATCTTTTCATCCTGAAAAGTAATCTTTCTCTCATCACCTGTCGCCTTATATAATAACACATCTCGAAACCAGATGTTCATCAAATCCAAATAATCACTGATCTTGGGCTTGTATTCCTCCAATTCCTTGACGGCTTGGGAAATATCAAAAACATCCATCTTTTCCATACGACGCATAAGCGAGGTCATATGGGATTTCATTTCGTTAAATTCCTCGGAAGATGCCAGTTTGATGGCTTTTCCCAGATTTCCCTGGGCAAACTGGGCGCAGACATCTGCCTGATAATCCGGCATATTGTGGTGTTCCATCAACTCCTTACGGATGATATCTGCAGAGATCGGCTTTAATTCCAGGGTCACACAACGGGATAGGATTGTCGACAAAAATCCTGCTGCATTGGTCGTGAGCAGAAAGATAATAGCATAATGCGGCGGTTCCTCGATGGTCTTTAAAAGGGCATTCTGCGCCGCTTTGTTCATCTTTTCCGCCTCATCCATAATGTAGATCTTGTAGTCACTCGCATAGGGCTTGATGACGATATCATTATTGATCTGCTGTCGGATGTCCTCCACCGAGATGGTATTGGGCTTTTCATGTGAAACATAGCGGATGTCCGGGTGATTGTGACTCTGGCATTGCTTGCAGGAATGACAATTTCCGCAGGCATCCTTACCCTGCTCCTGACACAAAAGAGTCTCTGCAAATGCCTCCGCCAGCATCATCTTGCCGGCATCTTTTTCCCCGCTGATAATATAAGCATGGGACGTTTTGCCTAAAGCGATCGCGTTTTGCAAATGCTCTTTGATATCCTCTTGTCCTTTTATGTCTGCAAACTTCATCTCAAACTACTCCGTTTTAGGTGGAAATATCCAGAAGCAATCCCCGGATCTCATCGACTTTCCCAAGGATGGCAAGATGGTCTTTTTCTTCCTTGACCAGTTCTCCCGCCAGATCATCCAGATTTTTATCCACTAATTTTACCAAACCATAGACGCGGTGACGTCCCCGGCGATCCAGAAAGTTCTCTCTGGAAAACTTGTGGGAACGATTGACGACTTCATTCATGAAATCTTTGACCAGACCGCGGTATTTTTTCATATCACGGATATCCATGTGCTCAGAGATCTTCTTTCCCTGCTCCGTGATCTCATCCATCAGACCCGACAGTTTTTCCTTTAACTCCGCATCATCGATGGCACTTGCCAGGGTGAACTTAAATCCGTCATCCGTAGGCTTTGTCTGATTCACTTCCTGTGTCTGCGTCACGCCCGACACATCATTTACCTTTAAATCCATAGGCTAGCCTTCCTCACTCATCATGACCTGACGCATAAAGCATACAATATCTTCCTCCGTGCGCTCCAAGTCCTCATTATAGAAAATCCTGTGAATGCCTGCCTCCTGCAATTTTTCCTTGGAAAAATCTGTGGCATCTGCCAAAAAGCGACGACACATTTCCTCATACTTTGGATGCTTCTGACACCGTTCACGATCCAGTGCTCTTTGCAGGCGCACACCGTCCTCTACTTCTATATATATCGGAAGAACCGCATCCTGACTAAAGTAATCCCGCAGTTTGACAAAGGACTCGATCGTCCCGATCACCAGATAGTCATGATCTGTCAGATCGATATTGCCGTCGTCAACGGTAAAGTAGTCCCAGATCCCATGGCAGGTATTGTAACTGCGGATCTCCACGACCCTGCCGGATGCCAGGAGCCTGTCCTTTTCCTCATGTGTGCAAAAATGGTATTCGATCCCATCCACTTCGCCCGCACGAATGGGTCTGGTCGTATAAGATACGATCTGCTGCAAAGATAGATCCTGCCGTCCCAAAATCCGCTGATATAAGGTATCTTTTCCTGTTGAACTTTTCCCTATGATACAAAAAATCTTTCCCATGTTTCTTACTCTGCTTATCCGTAAAATAAAATGCGCTTACCATTTAGTATAATATAGTCCACCTCAAATGACAACGAAAAGCCCACGATCCTCCAGCCCGGTAACGGTCAGTCCCTGCTTTTTTGCAAGCGTAAGCAGGTCGATCCTGTCTTGATCGATCGGCTCGCCCGGTGCGATCAAAGGCACACCCGGCGGATAGATGGCAATGGATGCCGCCGCTATCCTGCCCTCTGCCTGATCAAGCGGACAGATTTCCTTATCTTTTGCCATTGCCTCATGATATTCCATGACCTTTTGTCCGCGCCCATATAAGACCTGCCCCATCTGCTCCGGTTTATCCCCTTCTTTTGCGCCGGCTTCCTGATCGATCTCCTCCAATGCCGCAAAGAGACGGGTAAATCCTTCCTGGCTGTCCATGACGCTTGTCATGGCAAGTCCATAGGAAAAAGAGGACATTTCCAGAACCAGATGATATTTTTGCAAGAGGATCTCTTCCAACGCATGCCCGGAAAGCCCGGTCTTTGACGTATCGATCACGATCTTTCCCGGATCCTGTCCTTTCCAATGGCGCACACACAAATGTCTCAGACTTTGACATTTGCCATAAAATTCCTGCAAATATGCGGCATATGCCCCAAATGCCGTTTTTTCTTCTTCCAGAAAGCGGATGCACTGACAGATGGAAGCCATCAAAACATAGGATGGTGAACTGGTCTCAAATACATCCAGATAGGTCTCGATCTCCTTCTCCGGGATGAGTGAATTTTCATTGACGTGAAGGACTGCCGTCTGCGTCAGTGCAGGCAGGGTCTTATGCAGGCTCATGATGACAAGGTCTGCCCCACTTTCCAGCGGAGACTGCGGAAAATAGGGATCAAAGCCCAGATGTGCGCCATGTGCGGCATCCACAATGACAGGGATCCCCCTCGCATGCGCCAAGGCCACGATCCTATCCAGCGGTTCGATCATCCCCTCATAGGTCGGTGATGTCACTACGATGGCTTCTGCATCCGGGTGGTCATGCAGAGCCTGCTCATATTCTGCGACCGGCGTTCCCTCGATCATGCCGATCGGGCTCACGCTCGGATAGGTATAGACGATCCGGCACTGCCGCAGCCACGCCGCATGATATATGCTCTTATGGCTGCCCCGCCCCATGATGATGGTTCCTTTTTGCGGCAGAGCAGAAAAGACTGCCGTCAGATTACCACAGGTCGATCCTCCGACCAACAGATAGGATTTTTTCGCATGATAAAGCCCTGCCATGCGTTCCATAGCCTCCAGGATAAGCCCCTGCGGATCATGCAGATTGTCGAATCCGGGGATTTCCGTAATATCAATGGCATACGGATTTTCCAGTGCCATCTCTTGTCTCTTATGTCCCGGCATATGGAAGGGATAAAAATCCGAATCCGCCAGTTCTCTTAATTTATCATCTAACATTTTTCTTTTCTTTTTCCCTCTGTCATCTTATAATAGTATCTACATGAAAAAACGCGGATGGCTTTTCGCGTGTTTGTTGGAGGTTACAATGAGTCAGGCTCTGGTCATTTTATGTGGTGGTGACAGTTCCCGCATGGGAACCGATAAAGCACTGCTGCCATTTGGCGATGAATGCTTATTAGAATATATGGTGCACAAGTTTGCTCCCCACTTTGACCGCATCTATCTGTCCGTCAACCAGCGTGGTGACTTCGGACATCTGGATCTGGATGTCACAGAGATACCTGACATCTATCTCAATGCCGGTCCCACGGGGGCGATCCTGAGCAGCCTCACCATGATCGTCGAAAACCGCGCTTTTTTTGTGACCATTGACACACCTTTTATCCAGCCATCACTCTGCAAGCACCTGCTTGCGGCATCCGAAAACTACGATGCCTGCTCGCTGGCTCTGCGCGACCGCTATGTCGATACCATCGCCTGCGTTTACTCCAAGGCATGTATTCCTGCCTTTGGCAAATCCATCCTTTTGAACAACCGCACCAACAGCCAGATCCAGGCGAAATGCTATATCAACTATGTGCCAATTTCGGATGTTGCGCTCTGCTCGACCATGTCCTTTGAGGACCAGTTCTACCGTCTGAGCGACCGCGATTCCTATTACTATGCCCTTTTTCACCAATTACAGGACTTGGGCGGCATCCGTCATTAGTCCAAAAATCTACCCAGTTGCGGCATCCAATCACCAAAAAAAATCTGATCTTCCATCAATTTTTCCCAAATAGGCTCTAAAAACCTACAGATCAGCCCATGGACTTCCTGCCAGGACGGCTCTTTTTTCTTTTCCCTGCGCAAAAGGCTTTTCCATTTCTTTTCCATATGAGTATATGTGCCATAGCCACTTAAGGCATCCCATAGCCGGCTACTGTATTTTACATGATTTTCCCGGCACATCTCATCCAGACTTTCCTGCACCTTGCGTCCTTCTAGCGGATATTTGGTCAGGATCTCATAAAGTTTCTGGTAATGTTCCATTTCCTGCAAAAGTTCCAATTGTTTTACGATCGGCAGCAGATGTTCCGCCACGATCTGTTCCACCGGATAGGCATAAATGGAAATCGTCTTGTTATTCTCCAAACATAGCCGTATGTTTTCTTCCTTTGGAAAAATATGCTCTCCGTCAAAAGACAGAAGATGCAGGCGAAAAGGTACATACATTCCACAGATTTCCAGAGAAAAGCGGATCAAAACACCCTGCCCTTCCTTTTCTTCCAAGTCTGCTTCTACGCGAAATCCTTCTTTTTCATAAGCCTGCGATACGTCATCTTTCACACGCTCTTTGATCTCTTTGAAAGGCCTTTGCCCGGTATAATAGTAGCGGACTTTCTCTGAAACTGTCCTTTTATAGACATCCAGCCCCAGCTGGTCACTGCCCAGAAGCCAGAAGTCCTTGGCATCCGCAAATTCTGCAAAGATGCGCACCGTTGTCTCCAGGACATAGGCGCTTAAAATATGAGAAAAAGGAATATCCAATTCCTGACTCTTTGTCTTGATCCATGCTTCGTTTATCATGCTATGCTCCTATAACCAGATTCCGATCATGTTTTGCACTTTCTTTAAGACCTTGCGCTCCTTGGCATATTCCATCAGTGCTGCAACGTCCTTGTCCTCATCCCCGATATAGGTAAGGATGGCTTTCTTGAAATCGTTTCGATCCATCTTGTCCTGATATTTCAGGCAATCACAGACCAGACGGTCTTTGGTATAGATCTGCATAGGCTCACCTGCCAGTTTTATGGTCGTCACGCCCATACCCAGCACCTTTGGCTCTGTATAATATGGTTGCAGATTGGGGTAATCCATCTTAAAGCGGGACTTGGAGACATTTTTGCTGACCGCAATATGCCAGGCATAAGGTCGCTGCTCCAGATAGCCATGATAAAAAAGAGCAGATTCCATGGTCAGCACCCCATCCGAAAACATGCGCGCCACCATACTTTCTTCCGATCCGTCAAAATACTTGGTCGTATAATAGCCACTCTTGACACGCTTGAGATAGCCCTCCTCCAGAAATTGCAGGATCCGTCGATAATCAATCCCCATGGCAAGAATATCCGATGTCTTTGCCATGCCTTGATTTTTTTGTACCAGGGCATCGATCTGCTCCAGATCATAGGCCTTCTTTTCTTCGCGGCTCAGATTTGTTAATTCCATTTTCCCCACTCCTTGATCTTACATTAGGTAATTTCATACATTCATTTCCTTTATTATAAGAGGCTCTTATCTTCATGTCAATTCCGTATGCTCTCCTTTTTCTGTCCCTCTTTGTCTTGCATTTGCATGGTTTTTGTCGTATATTGATAAAAGACAGATATTTTTGTCTTTTAAAGATAATTAAGACATTATAAGGAGATATGTTATGCCGGAAATGGAAAGAAGACTTCGTAAGAACCCATCCCGTAAAGAATGTGAGGATATCATCCGACGCATCCTCATGACCGAAATGTTGGAAAAAGGAAAGAATGAACATTTTAAGACTGCCACCGATTTCATGAAATACTTTGAATCCCTCTACCCAGCCAGCGACAGTCTGACCAAGCAGGTACAGCGCGCCATCAAGTCCCTCGATATGCCAAAGGATCCAAAGGGTTACTTCATCATCAATAAGACTGCCGAGCAGTTGGATCAGGATCAGGAACTTTCCTTTATGCTACAAAAGAGCAAGGCGCATGTGACTTCCCTGCAAGACTATGAGACACTCTTTCTGGCAACCGATCCGGTCTACAAGTCCTATCTCTTGCAGTTGATCCAGGAATCTAAGACCTGTCACGGCAAATATATCACCATTTTAGACACGACAGACGGACTTTTATTCTATACCAAAAACGCATCCCAACTCCGTATTCTCCTGGAAAGCCTCATGCAGCATTCCTGATATTATCTGACAATAAATGTCATATGTATTAAATATCCGACATTATGCAGTACTAACGCAAATGTCTACAAATAACAAAACGACAATATACAATCTGTATATTGTCGTTTTTTGTATTTTAAACATATTTCATTGTCTAACTCAGATTATCTTGTCCTTTTTGAACGATTTGTATTCCGATGAATGGTCTTGCCGGAAGTCTGGTTGGGCTGTCGTCTTGTAGCAGTGCTCCTGCTTGATGTTGCACGGCTTGCTGCCGCTTTTCGTTTGCGTCTCTTCTTGCGGCTGATCTGACGATAGCGGCTTCTCTTCTTTCGGTCCTCATTCTTTCTGTGATGGTTCAAAAGGATCTGTCCCGACATAGCATTCCATACAAAGACTGCCAATAAGAGGAGCAGGATAATGCCGATCACCAAAAGGATGGTCTTAAAATCAATACGAAAATACTTTACTTTAGATCCACCCTGGTCTGCGGAGATATTAAGGAAAGGATAGGTTGCCTTTGTATTTTTCTCATAAATGACATTGGCACCGCCCACCTGTTTTCCGGCATAGGTATAAGAAATCTTTGCCACGGCTCCCTTGTCGGCATTTTTATCTGCCGGTGTGACGGTCGCCTGCGCATCTGCAAAAGATGCCGTATTCGGTAAGACAACGACACCATCCTCATCGACACGGATCAGATCGATCTTATCACTGAGGGAACCCAGCGCTGCCTGATCGCTCATATCCGACAGGTTGACATTGTCCGCTACCGAATATAGGGAAAAGTTCTGGAAACAATACTCAAACAGATTTTCCGTATCATCATAATGTGCCGGATTGCTGCTGTCTAAGATCACACAAAGGAGGGTCATACCATTTTTCTGTGCATAGGTGACAAGAGTATTTCCCGCTTCATCCGTATAACCGGTCTTACCGCCTAAGGCATATTCATACAGATGACTGCTGCCTCTGTGATTACTGATCATACCATGGGTATTGTTGCAATTATATGCCTCTTTTTTGTTGTCCGCCGGGATCGTGTATGCCCTGGTAGAACTGATCTTGCGAAATTCCGGATACTGATAAGCCGCACGGGCGATCAATGACATATCTCTCGCCGTCACATAATGATCCGGGTTTGGAAGTCCATTCGGATTGGCAAAATGTGTGCCGGTACAGCCCAACTCCTTTGCCTTGGCATTCATCATTTCCACAAACTTGTCCATACTGCCGCCGCCAACATGTTCCCCGATCGCCCAGGCACATTCGTTGGCAGACTCTAACATCATACCGTAAAGACAGTTCTCCAGGGTCATCTCTTCCCCGACTTCTCTGGCAATATGCGAGGTATCTCCCTCGTTTCCATAGACTGCCTCCTCCGAAAAAGTGACCATCTCGTCCAGATCACAATTTTCCAGTGCCAAAAGAGCCGTCATGACCTTGGTGATACTTGCCGGATAATAGGAAGAATCCGCATTCTTTTCATAGAGGACGGTTCCTGTCTCCATCTCCACGACGATCGCGGCTCCCGATGTCACACTGACATTGTCCGGCCAGTACTCCGCCGCCTGTGTATTTATGGCACTGCCAAGCGCCGATACTGCCGTGATCGCTCCCGCCAGACATAGTGCCATCCACTTTTTTATTCTATTCATTTGCTTCTCTTTTCTATCTCTTTTCTTATATACTGCCCATATCTGTGCGTCTTTTTGCACATACATTAATAGTATAATCGCATCGTTTTTCATCTGCAACAGATTTCTGCCACGAAAATCCGATTTTATGATATAATCGTTTTGCTATTTTTAAATAATTTGAATTGGAGATCCTATATGAGATTAAGAAATATCCCGGGCGCTGACGAAGTGATCGCAGACAGCCCTTACTGTGTGCAGGATCCTGCTGCATATGCCGGTAAATGGCAAGACCTTTTTCCACAGGAAGCCCCATTACATATCGAGATCGGTATGGGAAAAGGACAATTTATCATGGGTATGGCAAAGGCTCACCCGGACATCAACTATCTCGGCATCGAGAAATACACCAGCGTTCTTTTGCGTGCTGTGCAAAAGATGGAAGCCGAAGAAAGCCCGATCGATTCCTTGCGTTTTCTCTGCTTTAACGCAGAAGACATTGCAGAGATCTTTGCTCCGGGCGAAGTCGACCGGATCTATCTGAATTTCAGCGATCCCTGGCCAAAAGACCGTCATGCCAAGCGCCGCCTGACATCTTCCGCCTTTTTAGACCGCTACGACAAGATCTTGAAAAAAGGCGGTCGGATCGAATTTAAGACGGATAACCGCGATCTTTTTGACTTTTCTGTAGAAGAGATCGAACATTCCAGCATCTGGCAGATCGATGCCAAGACCTACGATCTGCACCGGGATGCATCCATGAACGCCGGCAATATCATGACCGAATACGAGGAAAAGTTCTCCTCCAAGGGTAACCCGATCTGCAAACTGATCGCCAGACGCATCCATGACTAACGTAAATAAGTAAGATAAAACTCCCTGCCATAACAATTTCCGGCAGGGAGTTTTTACTTCATATATTGATCAATATTTTCCTCGACCAGATCCTGACCTATCACGATCACGACGTCCTGTCCTGCCTCAATCGGCGCAAAGCGGGTCTGGTCTTTTGTCGCATTGAGTTCGATCCAGTGTTTGTCCTGATCCAAAAAGAAACCCTTGATACGAAAGATCTTGCCACAGGATGCATCCGCAAAGATCTGCTTTACCACGACTTCCAGACGCGCCCTGTCAAAGGCTTTGTTCATATAATATAAAGACGAGAACTCGCCGCTGTCATCCACAAAGCGTTTTTCGTAACTCTCAATGTGATATCCACAGTTTGCGATCCTCTCAAAATCTTTATCCACAAATTGCAAAACGCTCTTTCGGATAACTTCTTCCGAAAATCTGCGCTTGCACTGAATGCCCTCCATGGCTGCATTCAGATGCGCTATGGTCTCATCCATCTGTGCCGAATCCGCCTCATCCGCATGGGAAAGCAGGATACAGCCTGCATTTGCCGCTTCGCTTGCCAAAAGATAATCGGCTGTCTTTGACAGATCCTTTTCCAGTTTGGCATCCACGATCGTGATCACATTACCGATCTCATACCACTGGTCTAAGGGGTCTTCGCGCAGAGCATCAAAAAATTCGTCCACATCATAGATCCCGGACGGCTCCACGATCACCCGGTCATAGCCGCACATACCCATGGCAATGAGTTTGGTACGAAAACGCCTGCGGTGACAATCCGCGTCACATCCTCCGGCGACCATTTCCAGTTCGCACTTTTCCCCTTCCAGATCTTGCAAGAGCATCATATCCACGTTAATAGCACCATAGTCATTTTCCAGAATGCCGATATTTAAGTCCTGTCCCATGAGATATTTTGCATATTCCTTGATAAAGGTCGTTTTTCCCGCTCCGAGAAAGCCGGTGATAAGGTCGATTTTTACCATACTTGCTCCTTTTTACGCTTACTACGATGATACTTAAAGAGTACATAAATAATCATGAGCACGGCGCCCAGCACAAAGGATGTCGGATAGGTCAGATATACGCCCATAACGCCGTCGATACGCGGTGTCATGATCCAGATCCAGATCACACGGAAAAGACAGAGGGAGATCAGGATGATCGCCATCGGACCCATGGTATCTCCGGTACCCCGCAATGCCCCTGCTAAGGAGTGGATCACACCCAAAATACTGTAAAATGGTGCCAGCGCCCAGATGCACATAACACCGGATGTAATGACTTCCGGTTCCTTGGAAAAGGCGGAAATGATCTGGGTGTCAAAACCTAACATAATGGCTGTCATCATCAGTGTATAACATAGATTGATGACAAAGATCATGGCAACACCCTGAAAAGCCCGCTTGCGCTTGCCCGCACCGATATTTTGTCCGACAAAGGTCGTTGCCGCCATGGAAAAACTCAGGATCGGCAGGATATTGAATCCGTCCACTTTCATATAGGCAGAAAAGCCTGCAACGACATTGGTTCCGTATGCGTTGACGCCGGTCTGGATCAAAATATTGGAAAAACTGATGACCGCATTCTGAATAGCCGCCGGCAGTCCGATACGGACAACGCGCATAGCCCAATATTTATCCAGACGGATATCGCGGAAGACCACACGGTAAGGCGCATCCACCTTTGCCAGATAGCGGAATGCCAGAATACTGCTGACGCCCTGACTAAAGACGGTCGCGATCGCAGCCCCTTCCACGCCCATGCCAAATCCACAGATGAGGAGAAAGTCCAGTACAATATTGACCAGAGATGAGATCACAAGGTACTCGAGGGACTTCGTGGAATTGCCAACCGCATTTAAGATGGCTGCCAGCATATTATAAAAGGTCATGAAGATCATACCAGCAAAATAGATGCGCAGATACAGGACTGCCTCCGGCATCATATCTTCCGGTGTTCCCATCGCCCGCAATAACTGCGGACAAAAGGCAATACCAATAACGGTCGATACAAGCCCCAGCACTACGGCGATCCCCAGCATATTGTGAATCACATGATGGAGTTCGTCATAACTTTTGGCACCATAGAACTGGGAGATCAAAATACCGCCTCCGGCGGATGCCCCCAGACAAAAGGCGATCAGAAAAAAAGTCAACTGTCCGCTGGCACCGACCGCCGCAAGGGCTGTCGCTCCTACATAATTGCCGACCACGAAAGAATCTACCGTACTATACAACTGCTGCATAAAATTCCCCAATATCAGGGGGATCGCATATATAATAATGGATTTAAAAATTTTACCTTCTGTCATTGTTCCCTACTCTAAGTCTGTATATTCCAGTCCGATCTGTCTGCGGACTTCGTCTAAAATGTGCATTACATCAGATGTCGCCTGTAGCGGCACCATCTTGCTTTCCAACCTGCCTGCCCGGATATCCTCTGCCACCTGATGTCCCAATTTCCCCGTTCCGATAAAACACCATCTAAACTTTTCCATGAAAAACCTCCTGCACCATGAATAGATAAAGAAAAAAGTGCTGTTTCCATCAGCACCCCCTAGATATTAGATCCCCTCAAAAAATACGAAAAGCAGGATACGGGAGTCGAACCCGCCTATCCAGCTTGGGAAGCTGGCGCCCTACCGATAGACTAATCCTGCCTGTCTTACCAATCTTTGTACAAAAGACATTATAACACTCTGCAAAAGGTAAGAAAAGCATAGGAAGGATCTTTTTTGAAATTTCTTATCAAGGCACACAAGCATAATCTATGCATAAAATAAGAGAAAGCCCGGAGACTTTCTCTTATATGAAATGCTGTTTTTATATACCTTATTTTTATCGGTCTTTCCACTGCATTAAGATCTGTAAATGCCTGCGAAAATCCTTTCGCTGTCTCAGTCATGACTTAAAGCATCTGATCTAAGGCAAAAGGCTACTTCTGACCATAATAAGCATTTGCCCCATGTTTGCGATAGTAATGTTTATCCTGCAATTCTACCGGTGCCGGAGCAACTTTTGGATTGATCATTTCACAATTTGCCGCCATCTTTGCGACTTCTTCTAGGACGACCGCATTGTGTACTGCTTCGTGTGCATCCTTGCCCCAGGTAAACGGACCGTGGTTTTTGCAAAGGACAGCCGGTGTTGCAATATAGTCGATGCCCTGTCTCTCAAACTCATCAGCGATCAGGATACCTGTGTTGAGTTCGTATGCCTCATCGATCTCCTCCTTGGTCAGATTGCGGACGCATGGAACATCTTTGTAAATATAGTCCGCATGGGTCGTGCCATAGCAAGGGATATTTCTTCCCGCCTGCGCCCAGGAAGTCGCCCAGGTAGAATGGGTATGCACGATGCCACCGATGTCCGGGAAACGGTTGTAAAGAACCATATGGGTCGCCGTATCGGAAGACGGATTGTACTTGCCCTCGACCTTGTTGCCCTGTAAGTCCACAACGACCATATCTTCCGGTGTCAGTTTATCATAATCTACGCCACTTGGCTTGATAACAAAAAGTCCCGCTTCCCTGTCGATACCACTGACATTGCCCCAGGTAAATGTCACCAACTGATATTTTGGCAAAAGCATATTTGCCTCATAAACTTCTCTTTTTAATTGCTCTAACATAAGATCCTCACCTCATATATGACTTTTATTTAAAACTTTTCTACGGCTGTCTGTTCCACAGCAATGGCATCCTTGAACTTCTTAGCGTAAGCATCGAAGCCTCCCACATCCTTTGGATCCGGGTCAACGGATGTGCCAACCGCATCTGCAAAAACGCGATCTGCCAGATAATCTGCAAGCGTTTCCCCTGCATCCTTATGGACCAGATAGGCTGCCAGAAGTGCCATGCCCCAAGGACCACCCTCGCCTGCAGTCTCCATAACGGAAACCGGTGTATCCAATGCTGCTGCCAGATAATTCTGTGCTACGCCTTTGGTCTTAAAGATACCGCCATGTCCATAGATAGCGTCGATCTCCACCTTTTCTTCCTGTAAAAGCAGATCCATGCCCACCTTCAAGGCTCCAAAACTTGCATACAGATGAGAACGCATGAAGTTTGCCAGAGTAAACTTGCTCTCCGGACTGCGCACGAACATCGGACGTCCCTCTACGCAGTTCATGATATTTTCGCCGGACAAAAATCCATAGGAAAGCAGTCCGCCGCAATCCGGGTCTGCCTCTATGGATTTGCGGTATAGCGTACCATATAATTCATCCCCGGACACCTTGACACCAAAGGTATCTAAGACCTCGCCACATAAGCCAACCCAGGCATTCAGGTCACTGGTGCAGTTGTTGGCATGCACCATGGCAACCAGACTTCCGTCCGGTGTCGTTACCATGTCGATCTGCGGATAATATTTGCTAAGTTCCTTATCCAGGACCACCATGGCAAATACGGATGTTCCGGCAGAAACATTACCGGTGCGCTGCTTGACGCTATTGGTCGCAGCCATACCGGTTCCGGCATCCCCTTCCGGCGGAGCGATCGGAATGCCTGCTTCTAATTCGCCGCTTGGATCTAGGAGTTTTGCACCTTCCTCGGTAAGGCTTCCTGCGGATTCTCCGGCAAGACGGATCTCCGGTAAAATATCTGCTAAATGCCATGCAAAGTGGCGGTCTGCGATCAGATCTTCGAACTTTTGCATCATGACGGCATCATACTGCTTTGTCTTAGGATCAATCGGGAACATACCGGACGCATCACCGACACCCAGCACCTTTTCCCCGGTCATGCGCCAGTGGATATAACCTGCTAAAGTCGTAAAGAATGACACATCCTTTACATGATCTTCGCCATTTAAGATTGCCTGATACAGATGTGAGATACTCCAGCGCTCCGGAATATTGTACGAAAACAGTTGACTCAGTTCTGCCGCAGCCGTACCTGTCGTAGAATTTCTCCATGTCCGGAATGGCACCAGTAATTTTCCATCCTTATCAAATGCCAGATAGCCATGCATCATGGCAGAAAAACCAAGTGCAGCAACCTTTGTCAGTTTGACGCCATATTTGTCTGCCACATCCTTTTTCAGATTGGCATAGGCATCCTGCAAGCCTGCCCAGATCTCATCATCATGGTAGGTCCAAAAACCATTTTCCAGACGGTTCTCCCAGACATGGTCACCGCTTGCGATCGGCTTGTGCGCCTCATCGATCAGCACCGCCTTAATTCTTGTCGAACCAAATTCGATTCCGAGGATTGCCTTTCCACCGGCAATCAATTCCCCTATGTTTCCCATAAGTACCTCCTCCAATTATTTAAAATCATACATCACTCTGTCACAAGACCTATGATCCTTATTCTGCATTTAGTATAGCATTGCCGGTTTTTTTCCACTATACGTTTATTAACGAATTTGGTTCACTTTTTTATCGCACTTGTCTGGAGATCAACTGCCGACCGGCAGGGATTTTTGGAAAATAAAAAAGCGCCAAACCTAGACATTTCTAAGTCCGACACTCTTCAAATGCGCGATCAGGGGTTCGAACCCTGGACACCCTGATTAAGAGTCAGGTGCTCTGCCAGCTGAGCTAATCGCGCATGTACTTGTCTGTCGTTCCTGACGACAAAAAATATATTACTACGACTCGATGAAAAAAGCAAGTACTTTTTTCATTTTTTTTAAATAAATTTATAGGAGCCGTGACTTCGCATCACGACCCCTGAACTTTCTTTACATATTTGCAAATAAGGCTGCGATCTCATCCGGTGACAAGACCTTGTTCGGATCTGACAGATCCGGCATTGGTGGCTTTTCTTCCGCCACTGGCTCCGGCATTGGTTCCGGCTCTGCCATGGCATCCAGATCCGGTAGATCGTCCGCACTCTCTGTGTAATCCTCAAGATCCGGCAGTTCCAGATCATCCAACTCGTCCAGACTCGGCAAATCATCTACAGACGGCATATCCTCCATGACAGGTACTTCTTCTGTCTCTCCCGCCTGATCCTCGATCGCCTCAGCCTCCTCGGCTGCGACCGGTCCTTCGTCGACCATCGGAGCCTCTTCCTCGATCACTGTCTCATCCTGACGCATTTCCTCTGTATCTGATGCAAGACTTGCAAGCATGGCATCGATCTCTGCTTGTGAGATCTCTCCGCCATTGTCAGCAGGCTCTGCCTCCGGCATTTCAACCGCTTCTTCTATGATCGGTTCTGCTACGGTTTCTTCTATTACAGGTTCTTCCATAGGCTCTTGAGCAAGACTTTCCTCGACTGCTGCAAAGGTATCACCGGCTACCGGTTCCTCCGGGATCGGTGCCTGTGCCATCGCCTCGGCTACCGGGCTTTCTGCTACCGGACTTGCCACCGGCTGGGCTGCCTGACGGACTTCCAGATCCGAGATCTCCTGCTTCATCTGCTCCAATGCCTGATGCAGGGCAGCAAACTGATCCTGCATTCCCTGATTATTTGCCACAAGTTCTTCTCTCGTCTGCTGTAAGAGTGTCTCCTGCTGGCGAAGAAGGGCGTCATTATTATCTGCCAGTTTTTCTTCAAATCCAAAGACGCGCTGGATCAGTTCGTCATTGGCATTCATAAGCGCGTCTGCATTTTCCTTACTTCTGGAAATCGTTACCTTTGCAACTGCCTTTTGCGCTGTGATGATATCTTCTGCCGGAAAGTTTGTATTTTCCTCCAACTGGTTCAGGCGTTCGTTCAACTCATCAAAGTACTTTTTCTGTGCAAGATAAGATGCCTTTTGTGCCTTGTAGATCTCCTCGTAATCCTGTCGTTCTTTTTCCTTATTCTTTTGGTTCAGTTCGATGACCGATAAAACAAGAAAGAAGAGAACCGCTACCATACAGATGGCAACGATCAGCAAGACCGGAAAATTGCCCTTGGCGTGGATCATAAAGTAAATTTCCAATAAAAGGAATAAAGCCTCGATCACACTGGCAAAAGCAATGGTAATTTTTTCTTTTCTCATGAATGTCCCCCGTTTTCCTCATTTAAGACATATTTATACATTTAAAGACATTATACCCTGTCTTGCCAAACTTTCCAATAGAAAACGGACGACTAATCCAAAAACTGCTGCATTTCTGACCAGTCGATCTTCTTATCTTTAAAATAATACTCTTTGTCATGGTCATTGATCTGGCGAACGACATGACATGGCGTTCCCATGGCTACCGAATTGGACGGAATATCCTTGGTTACGACACTACCGGCACCGATCACGACATTGTCTCCGATCGTAATACCAGGTACCACGATAACTCCGGCTCCCAGCCAGCAATTCTCCCCGATATGGATCGGCAGATTATACTGGATGCCATGTTTGCGCAGTTCCGGCATCATAGGATGTCCCGCAGTCGCCAAAACGACATTTGGTCCAAACAGGGTATGGCTGCCTACATAGATATGGGTATCATCCACACAGGTCAAGCCAAAATTTGCGTAAACTCCGTCCCCAAAATGCACATGTTTGCCGCCCCAATTTGCGTGAAAAGGCGGTTCTATGTAACAATCTTTTCCTACATCCCCCATCATTTTTTCCATAATGGCATTGCGCTTTTCCATCTCCGATGGTCTGGTCTGATTAAAATCATACAAAAGATCCAGACATACCATCTGTTCTGCCATCACGCTCTCATCATTCGGATCGTACAACTTTCCATTGTGCATATTGTCTCTTTGTTCCATTTGTAAAATCCCCTTTAATTTTTATTCTTCTACAATATAGTTATCCCTGCCGCCTCTCTTGACACGGTATAAGATCTTGTCTGCCTCATCAAAGAAGGCACGAAAATCCATATTTTCCGACATTCTGCCATTTTTATAGCCCTGCGATAAGGTCACATGCACACCTGCATGGGAATTTTCGTTTGGGATCGCCTTTTCCATCAATTTCTGTCGGATCTGATCGGCGATACCCTCGATCGCCTTATTGTCATGATCCAGGATCACAACCAAAAACTCATCCCCACCGTAACGATAGACCTTGCCGGAATGCTCTGCAACCACTTCCTGGATAATACCGGCGATGTCTTTTAAGCAGTCATCTCCGCTCAGGTGTCCGTAGGTATCATTTTTCTCCTTGAAACAGTCAATATCCAGAATACCTACACAGAGCCTCTCTAATTCTTTGGCACAGATATCCGCAATGTCCTCTCCCAACTTGTAACGGTTGAACACCCCGGTCAACTGGTCGGTATCGGATTTCTTTTTCGCCTGCTTCCGCTCTCTCTCGTTATTTTCAAGGGCAACCCTGACATCATAGGCTGCCTCCTTATCACTTTTATCTTTTTGGATCTTTTCATTGTAAAGATCGGTCAGTTCCATGCACTTTTTCGCATAGGAAGGTATATCGTCCATGGTCTGATACCACTTGCGCCACATCTCATTGACAAACAACTTGAGATCAAGCACATTGGCTTTGGTCGAATATCTCTCCATGACCTCAATGACCTGCTTCCATTTATCATATTCCTGCATATCTATGAGCAATTCGCATAATTCCGTAAAATTCTGCACATAATTGCCGATTGTAGTATATTCTGTGGCAGATTTTATCAGATAATCTAACTTTGCATAGACCGGATCTTTTTTGCCAAGCATCCAATTTACCCGGCTCTCCATCACATCATAATCAAAGCGGATCCATTCCTCATCCTGCATATAATCGATCAACGGGCGCTCCAGAATAAGGTATTTTTCCACCATATCATATTGTTTTAATGCCATGTAAGAATCCTGCATATTGATGTATGCGCCAAGCACACGCTCTTTCTGCTCCGGATCCTGATCTAAATGATATCTGCTTATGACTTCCTTTGCCTGATTAAAATAGATCAAAGCCTTTTCATGCGCACCAATGACCTGATATTCGGAACCGATATTGGCGTAGCCCATCATCTCATAGATCGGATAGCCGTATTTCTGTGAGATCTCAATACATTGGAAAAGCAGATCGATCGCCATACTACCGTTACCGGACGCACCCAAAAGAACCGCCAGCATATTCAGGCTGGCGGCATATCCTTCCTTGTCACCGATCGTTTCAAATGTGTTTTTCGCCTTTTCAATCAGAGTAATACTGTCATCCGTATTTCCTCTTTCATACTCCAGACGACCATCTTTTAAATAGTCGTAGGCAAGTTGTCTCAACTGCGTCTCATCATGCTTCATTCACATTCTCCAATATCTAAAAACTCATTATCCGTAAAAAGTAAATAATTTATATGATACCATCGTTTCCATAATATTTAAAGATAATAATGTGTAAATTCTGTGGTATTTATTAGCGTTTCCTGTATTTTTATGCGTACTTTACAAAACAGGATCCATATTTGACAGGAAAATACGACCTTTATCTCGGAACCGGATGAAGTCACCAAAGTGGCTCGCTTATCTGGAAACATCCCTGATGCTGCCCCTCATTTATCCTGTCATGACCGGACATCCGGGCAAATTCATGCAAAAGCGCATCTCAACCGATAGCATCTGTTTTCAATTCCTGCTTCTTTAATATCGTGATCGTCCGGCGCTGACGCTTGATGATCTGCTTTTCTTCCAATTCACGCAGTTTTCTGGAAAGTGTCTCCGGTGTCGTACCCAGATAAGAGGACAATTCCTTGAGCTGCAAGGGGATTTCAAAACGATCATTATCCTGTGCCACCGAAAGATTTATGAGATATTCTGCCAGACGCGCCTGCACCGGCTCGGCATTGGTCACACTCTGGTGTGCATTGTGGCGCATTCTTTTGCTAAATTCCTCTAATAGTTTCAGGCTGATCGATGGATGCCTGGTAAGCAGATCCAGAAAATCCGCCCGATCGATAAAGCAGACCCTGCCATCCGACAGAGCCTCCCCATAAGTATAGGTCTGCTCTTTGCTAAAGAGGGCTTCTTCTCCAACAAAATCACCGGCAAGAAGTACCTGTAAAAGATACTCCTTACCGGATGCTGTGATCTCATATACTTTGACACGCCCACTGGAGATCAGATAAAGTCCGTGATTGTCATCCGGGGTAAAGAGCATTTGCCCCTTTTTGATCTCTCTGTGCGTCGCAATGTTGCTGATCTCCTCCTGACTGGCACGATCCAGTTGTTGAAAGATCGATATCTTTGCGGTGCATGGCTCTTTTTCATCACAACAGCAACATTCCATTATGCAAACTCCCTGTCCAATGTCTCCAATAACTCATAAGTCTTTGCGTAGGTCGGGCACGCATCGTCCGGCACTGCATAGTTGCCGGTCGTCTCCTGCAATTTTGCAAAAATATCTCTGGAAGGCGCTTCCTTTAACTCGGTGTAAAGTTCTGCTACCTGATGCAATTCCGGATGATGTTCTCCGTGTACACGCTCCACAACCGGTAAAATCTTGTCTAAATTTTCAATAATTTCTTTATTCATTATAATTTCTCCTTACTTTATCACTACATAGCCCAGACCGGTGATGACATTTTTCAGATCATCCAGGCTGGTCTTTGTCTCGTCAAATTCCACTTTTGCCTTACTTGCGTTGTATAAAACGCTTGCGCTAGTCACACCGTCTACTTTTTGTAAGGCTGTCTCAATCTTTTGCGCACACATAGGACAGACCAGTTCTTCCATTTGAATCGTTTTCTTCATATCTAAACTCCTTTCTTGGATGGAATCAGTAATCGCATCGCATTAAAAATAACCAATAAAATACTTGCTTCGTGGATCAGCATACCGATCGACATATGGATATAACCTGCGAATAGCCCAAGCAAGAGCAATATCACAGTTCCGACTGCGATCGCTATATTTTCATACAGGATGCCAACCGTCTTTTTTGCCAGACCAAGGGATCGCACCAGACTTCTTAGGTCAGACTTTATCAGAACGACATCCGAATTGTCAATCGCCACATCTGTGCCGGAACCCATGGCAATCCCTGTGTCCGCGGCAGCCAGAGCCGGGCTGTCATTGATCCCGTCTCCGACAAAGGTGACAACTTTTCCACTGTCCTGTAATTGGCGGATGACAGTCAGTTTGTCCTCCGGTAAAAGGTCAGCCCTGTAGTCCGTGATCCCGATCTGGTCTGCAACCGCGGCAGCCGTTCCTGCATTGTCTCCGGTCAACATGATCAAGTCCTTGATCCCCATAGCCTTTAGAGCGCGGATACTATGCACGGCATCTTCCTTGATCTGATCGGCAATGCCAAGAAGCATTTGAACCTGACCATCCATGGCGATCAAAACGATAGACGATCCATTGTTTTGTGCTTCCGTGACTGCCTGTGCCAAGCCCTCCGGCAATTCCATATTTTCCTCTTCCATCAACTTTTGATTGCCGATCAAGATGGTTTGTCCACAAACTTCGGCTTTCATGCCAAGACCCTTTATGGTCTCTACCGACGCTGCCTCATAAGATGGAAGATCATCTGCATAGCGGATGATCGCCTGTGCCAAAGGATGATCGCTTGTTTTCTCTGCGCTTGCCGCAAATGCCAGAACTTCTTCCGGCGCATCCGTAAAGTCCTTTTGCAGACAGACTCTCGGCAAGCCTTCCGTCAGAGTTCCTGTCTTGTCAAAAACCATAGTGTCTGTTTTTGAAAAACGGTCGATGCTGTCGCCACCTTTTAGCAAAATGTCATTCTGGGCACCGCGCCCGATACCGGCAACATTAGCGATCGGCGCCCCGATCACAAGGGCTCCCGGACAGGCAAGCACCAGAACCGTGATGGCAGTGTCTACATTTCGGGTAAAAAGAAATACCAGGACGGCAATGACAATGACTGCCGGTGTGTAATATTTTGCAAATTTATCAATAAAGCGTTCTGCCGGAGACTTCGCATCCTGCGCTTCTTCTACCAGCGCAATGATCTTGGCAAAGGTCGTGTCCTCGCCGACTTTACTTGCCCGCATCTGCAAAGTGCCACTGTCTAAGATGGTTCCGGCATAGACAAAGTCTCCGACTTCCTTTTTCTTCGGCAAAGACTCTCCTGTAATGCTTGCTTCCATGGCATAGCCTTGCCCCTTTACCACGATACCATCCGATGCGATCTGGTTTCCGGCTTTTACCAGCAGAATATCGTCGATCTCCACCTCATCCGCATCGATCTCTTCTATTTCAAAGGCTCCATCTGCCTGATCTCCGAGAACCCTGTATGCCGTCTGTGGTGCCATTTCCGTCAAAGCCTTGATCGCTGACCGGGTCTTTTTCATGGTCTTTTGTTCCAGGAATGATCCCAGTTGGAATAAAAATGTAACGATCGCTGAT
>CAVGHS010000020.1:6471-27610 GCA_963629085.1 bacterium | reverse complement strand
AGAGGTTTCTATTGGTTCTCATAAGAAAGTGATTTGGAGATGTGAAAAAGGACACGAGTGGGAAGAGAAAAAACAAGGATTATAAAGAATACGATGACGACATTGAAAAGAGCGTCAACGGCAAAGGCATACGAAAAAAGATCCGCTGATAAATGAAATCTATTGCAGATACAGGCAGAATGGCGCATAATTTATGTAAAAGCCCAATTCGTACAAGGAGGACATCATGGAACACATTACAAGAGAAGACGCATTTACATTGCTGAGAAAATACAATCAGGATCCTTTTCACATCCAGCATGCACTGACGGTCGAGGCGGTGATGCAATGGTATGCAAAGGAGTTGGGATATGGCGAGGATGCAGAATATTGGGGCATTGTCGGACTTTTGCATGACATTGATTTTGAACTTTACCCGGAGGAGCATTGCCTGAAAGCACCGGAACTTTTGCGTGAGGCAGGCCTTGGAGAGGACATCATTCACGCCGTCTGCTCCCATGGCTATGGTATTACGGTTGGTTGTGGAAAGACCATCGACGTAGAGCCGGAACATGAGATGGAAAAGGTCTTATTTGCGGCAGACGAACTGACGGGATTGATCTGGGCAGCAGCCTTGATGCGCCCATCCAAGAGCACCAAGGACATGGAATTAAAGTCGCTCAAAAAGAAATATAAGAGCAAGGGATTTGCCGCAGGATGCTCCCGAGAAGTCATCCAAAGAGGCACAGACCAGTTGGGATGGGATTTGGAAAAACTCTTATCTATGACCTTAGAGGCTATGGCTGCCAGTGAGGACACCATCAATAGCGAGATGGAAGAATTGCAATAAACATAAGATCTGGGAAGGAAAGGATAACTTATGACAAAATTTATTTCGTGGAACATTGATTCCTTAAATGCAGCCCTGACATCGGCATCAGCGAGGGCGGAACTTTCGCGCGCCGTGTTAGATACGATCAGAAAAGAAGACGCAGACATCATTGCGATACAGGAGACAAAACTTCCGGAGACCGGGATGACGGACAAGCACAAGGAAGTACTGGCATCCTATTTCCCGGACTATCAGGTGGAATGGGTCAGTTCCGTACCGCCAGCCAGAAAGGGCTATGCGGGCACTATGGTACTATACAAAAATGCTTTGCAGGCGCAGATGAGTGCACCGGCGATCGGCGCACCGGATACCATGGATGCGGAGGGCAGACTCCTTTGTCTGGAATTTGATGACTTTTATTTTGTTAATGTCTATACACCAAATGCCGGGGATGGCTTGAAGCGCCTTGCGGACAGGCAGAAATGGGACGCCTGCTATGCAGATTATCTGAGTGGGCTGGATCAAAAGAAACCGGTCATTGCCTGTGGTGACTTTAATGTGGCACATGAGGAGATCGATCTGGCAAATCCGGACGGAAATCATATGTCCGCAGGCTTTACGGATGAGGAGCGAGAGGGCTTTTCCAATCTGCTTGCCAAGGGCTTTGTAGATTCCTTCCGTTATGTGCATGGCAATGTGGAAAAGGTCTATTCCTGGTGGGCACAAAGGGTCAAGACCAGCAAGATCAACAACTCCGGCTGGAGAATCGATTATTTCTTAGTCAGTGATCGGATCAAAGACCGGATCAGACGATCTGAGATGTTGGATTCGGGAGCCAGACAGGATCATACACCACTGGTCTTGGAACTGGATACAGAGTAGGTTGCGATTTTTAGCACATTTTCACAAGGGTTCGAGAAAACTTTGCAAAAAAATCTCGAAAATGCAGAATTGAAAAAAATACTGTCGGATGCTATTCTTTACGCATATTTAACATGAGATGCGTAGAGCATCAAGGGAGGAAATGGAATGAAGAGAAAGACAAGAGGAATGAGTGTCAGTGCAAAGATATTATTGCCATCTAGCATCATTGTCATTATGCTATGTGTCTTGATGGGAATTAGTTCTTTTCAACTGATTAAAAGCAGCATGGTAGAGATGGGGGCTGAGGAAGCCGATGCCGTGGCGGGACTGGTGGCCAATGACTTGGATGCAGAACTTTTGACCAAGATAAGAGAAGGATCTCAGGAAACGGAAGAGTACATGACCATTCTGGAGATTCTGACCAACCGCTTGGAACAGACGGATATTAAGTATCTCTACACGCTCTATACAGATGGGACCACAGTGTATTATGGTGTGGATTGTGATGAGACCAACAGACAGAGCCCGGGTACAGAGTTTGTGGAATCCTATGCAACCATGGAAGATGTATTTGCAGGAGAGTCCTTTGTACAGGATTTTATAGACTCCACGACGGAGGACGATCTGATTACAGTATATAAGCCTGTCAAAAATGCAGATGGTGAGGTAGTAGCTGTCTTAGGCTGTGATTATGATGCCTCTGCAATCATTGCAAGAGAGCAGACATCAATCACACGAACAATTGCCATAGGATTGGTATGTCTTCTGCTGGCAATCATTCTTCTCGGGCTGATTATGAAAAACCTGACCAAAAAATTGCGCATGATTGACAATAAGATTTATGATTTGGTAAACAGTGAGGGGGATCTGACGCAGACATTGGAGATCTCCACCGGTGATGAGATGGAACTGATTGCGGACAATGTAAATGCTCTTTTGCAATATATCAGAAATATCATGATCCAGATTTCAAATAATGCAAATGTTCTTAGTCAGGCTTCACGAAAGATGGTGGACAGCGTTCGCACTGCAGATGGAAATATCGTTGATGTATCGGCTACAATGGAAGAAATGAGTGCCTCTATGGAAGAGACAACGGCATCTTTGAATCAGATTGCGGAAGCGATTTCCGGTGTATATCAATCGGTTGAGGCTATGGCAAAGCATGCTCAAAATGGTGATGATTACGCAAGCGAGATGGACGTCCGTGCGTCAGAGTCCAAGACGGACGCGCAGACCAAGCAAAAAGAAGCAGTGGAGGCGACCAGACGTATCTCCGAGGTTTTGAATCAAAGAATCAATGAATCCAAGGCCGTGGAAGAGATTGCTGTTTTGACAAGTAACATTCTCAGCATTACAGACCAGACAAATCTTTTGGCCTTGAATGCGAGCATCGAGGCTGCAAGAGCCGGTGAGGCAGGAAAGGGATTTGCCGTGGTTGCAGGAGAGATCGGGCAGTTGGCAAGTGATTCTGCAGCAGCTGCCGAACGAATCAGAAAGGTCAGTGCAGAAGTGATCGAGTCGGTCAATGCGTTGGCAAAGGAGTCTGAACAGATGATTGCATTTGCATCCACCACTGCAGTGGATGGATATGATGGATTGGTGAAACTGAGTGAGGTTTACCATCAGGATGCCGAGTGCATGAAAAATATGATGCGTGAGTTCACCCAGACGTCAACCGACCTGCAGATGACAATGGATAGTTTTAAAGAAAATATTGACAATGTCAACATTGCGGTGGAGGAAAGTGCAAAAGCCATTGTGAATGTGGCGGAGGTGTCGGTTGAATTGACCAATAGTGTGGGAGATATTCAAAAAGAAGCAGATGGAAACAATGATGTAGCAGATCAGCTCTCACTAGAGGTTGGCAAATTTAAATTATAGGTGTGATTATTCAAGAAAATGTAAGGATGGCATGAAAAATCAAGCAATTCGGACGAATATTCTTGCAAATAAACGTTGCGTGCCTGAACATGTGCAGTTGCAACGATTTGGAAAGACAAAGACGCTGATCGTATTTTCTACCTCAGTAGACTATCGGGAGAAATATTGGGAAAATGACTTGCCATTACAAGAAGAAAAATAGTATAATTTTTTCGGTTAGTAGAGTAGATGCATGAGTGAGGAGGAAATTTTATGACAGAGTGGAAAAACTTAGATACCCTTGCTTCTTTTGACCAGTTGGCAAAGGTTCCAAAAGTAAATTTAGTAGAGGCTATGTCCGGACAGAGCGGGGCAGATCGTGTAAAGAAATACAGTGTTCCGATGGCAGAAGGACTTGCATATAACTACGCAGCAAAACAGGTCGATGATCAGGTGATCGACGCCCTGGAAAAATTGGCAGCAGAGGCAGAACTTTCTGAGAAGTTTGCAGAATTATACAATGGTGCCGTGATCAACACCGGAGAGAACCGTCTGGTATTACATCATTTGACCAGAGGACAGTTGGGAGATACCGTTACCGCGGATGGTGTGGACAAGAGAGCCTTTTATGTAGAGCAGCAGCAGCGTATCGCTGACTTCGCCAACAAGATACACAGTGGTGAGATCACCAATGCCGCAGGTGAGAAGTTTACGACAGTAGTTCAGATCGGTATCGGCGGCAGTGATTTAGGACCACGCGCTATGTACCTGGCACTGGAGAATTGGGCAAAGAAGAACAATACTTTCAAGATGGAAGCCAAGTTCATCAGCAACGTAGACCCGGATGATGCAGCAGCCGTACTGGCATCTGTGGATGTGGCGCATGCGATTTTTGTACTTGTGTCAAAATCCGGTACGACTTTAGAGACGCTTACCAATGAATCTTTCGTCAAGGATGCACTAGCAAAGGCAGGACTTGACGCATCCCGCCATATGATCGCTGTTACCAGTGAGACATCACCACTTGCCAAGAGTGATGATTATCTGGCAGCCTTCTTTATGGATGATTACATCGGGGGACGTTATTCATCTACTTCTGCCGTAGGTGGGGCTGTACTTTCACTGGCATTCGGACCGGAAGTATTTGCAGCATTTTTGGATGGCGCAGCGGCAGAGGACAAACTTTCTGCCAATGCCAATGTAAGAGAAAACCCGGCTATGTTAGATGCTCTGATCGGCGTATATGAGAGAAATATCTTAGGATATCCTGCAACCGCAGTCCTTCCGTATTCACAGGCGCTCAGCCGTTTCCCTGCACACTTGCAGCAGGCAGATATGGAGTCCAATGGTAAGTCTGTCAACCGTTATGGTCAGTCGGTCGATTATGTGACCGGACCGGTACTTTTTGGAGAGCCGGGAACCAATGGTCAGCATTCTTTCTATCAGTTGCTGCATCAGGGAACCGATATCGTACCATTACAGTTCATCGGCTTTAAGAATAGCCAGATCGGTACCGATGTTGTGATTCAGGACAGCACAAGTCAGCAGAAACTTTGTGCCAATGTCGCAGCACAGATCGTTGCTTTTGCGTGTGGTAAGGCAGATGACAACCGCAACAAGAATTTTGAAGGCGGTCGTCCATCCAGTATCATTATTGGTCAGCAGTTGAATCCACAGGCACTTGGTGCTTTGCTTGCCCATTTTGAAAACAAGATCATGTTCCAGGGCTTCCTTTGGAATGTCAACAGTTTCGATCAGGAAGGTGTGCAGCTTGGTAAGGTTCTGGCAAAACGTGTTCTGGCACATGAGACAGATGGCGCATTAAAAGAATTTAGTGATCTTTTGAACATTTAATTTTACAGAAAAATGTGATAGTATAAGGCGACGAGGTTTCGTTGCAAGGAAAAGGGCATCCTCGAATGAGGGTGCCCTTTCTGAACGAAAGATACGAGGAGTATGTATTTATGAATTTAGACCTTCTGATAGAGATCATGAACCTGATCGGGGATGTGGCATTTGCCGTGTCCGGGGCAATGACGGCGATCGAGAAGCGGATGGATATTTTCGGCGTCTGTATGCTCAGCATTGTGACGACCGTGGGTGGAGGTATGACGAGAGACGTTTTGCTTGGCATCCTGCCACCGATCGCCTTGCAAAATCCACTGGATATCGGCGTGGCGACGATCGTAGCCTGTATTGTATTTATCTGGGCAGCACGAAAGAAGCATCTGGATCAGAACCAAAATCCCATCACGGCGAATATGCTCAATATTTCCGACGCTATAGGACTTGGTATTTTCACGGTTATTGGTATCAATGTGGCGCAGAGTCATCTTGAGGATGCACATGCCTTCATTCTGATTGTGGTCGGTGTCATTACCGGTGTCGGCGGCGGTGTCCTGCGAGATGTGCTGAGTGGTTCCATTCCCTATATCTTTAAAAAGCATGTCTATGCCATGGCATCTGCCGTGGGCGCGATCGCTTATGTGGTCTTAGATGATCTGGTGGGCGTGGCATGGGCGACCATTCTCTGTGCGATCTTAGTGATCGCGATCCGACTTTTGGCAGCCTACTATCGATGGAACCTGCCGCGGATCCATGAGATTGAGGCAGAGATCGGTAGTGACACGGAACCGTGATCTTTGGATGGGGAGTGTATAGGGTGTAAAGTGAGAGGTGATGGCAGATGAAGATAGCATTGGCACAGACGCTTAGAAACTATGATAAAAAGAATTTGCCCAAAGATATCGTCGCAGGCTTGATCATTATGGCAGTTTCCATCCCCATATCCATGGGCTATGCGCAGATCGCAGGTCTGCCCACGGTCTATGGTCTGTATGGATCGGTCTTTCCTATTCTTTTGTTTGCTCTTTTTTCCACATCGCCCCAGTTTGTTTTCGGCGTGGATGCGGCACCGGCGGCACTGGTCGGCTCCGCATTGCTTGGCATGGGGATAGAGAGTGAATCGACGGAGGCTATGACGGTCGTTCCGGTGATTACCTTCTGGGTGGCGGTATGGCTTTTGGTATTTTCTTTGCTGGGAGCCGGTAAACTGGTCAATTATATTTCAGCACCGGTCATGGGTGGATTTATTACCGGTATCTGTACCACAATCATCCTGATGCAGGCACCGAAACTCTTAGGAGGGACTGCCGGTACAGGCGAACTGCCGGAACTTGTCCTGCATTTGTTGGAGGCACTGCCGGATTTGAATGTGCCATCCCTGCTTTTGGGTCTTTTGGCACTGTTTATCCTTTTACTGTCAAAGAAGGTCATGCCAAAGTTTCCTATGGCAGTGGTCTTGATGATACTGGGAGCAATGTGTTCTAGGTATCTGCCTTTGCAGGAATGGGGGATCGCCACTTTATCAGCGGTAGAGCCAGGTATGCCAAAGTGGATCCTGCCGGACTTGGCGGCGGTACCTTTTGTAGATGCCATGACCATCAGTTTATCGGTTGCCGTGGTCATCATGGCAGAAACCCTTTTGGCGGAGAATTCTTTTGCAGGCAAAAATGGCTATCGGATCGACGATAACCGGGAAATCCTTGCGTTTTCCATGGGAAATTTTGTGGCAGCCTTTACCGGATGCTGTCCCATGAACGGATCGGTTTCCAGAACTGCCATGGGCGAACAATATCAGGCAAAGACCCAGTTGACGGGCATTGTTGCAGGATTATCCATGATCGTTCTACTCCTTTGTGGAACCGGCTTTATCGGCTATCTGCCGGTACCTACCCTGACGGCTATTGTGATCTCTGCCCTACTTGGAGCGACGGAGTTTGATCTGGCGGCAAGGCTTTGGAAGGTCAGCCGGACAGAGTTCTTTATCTTTGTCGGTGCCTTTGTGGGCGTATTGCTCTTGGGAACGATCAACGGTGTTTTGATCGGTATTATCCTTTCTTTTTCCGAAATGATCATCCGTACTTCCAAACCGGCAAGGTGCTTTCTTGGCATTCAGCCGGGGCACAAGCATTTCCGGGATTTGACGGAGAGCGACCAGATCCACGCTGTTTCCGGTGTCCTGATCTACCGCTTTAGCAGTAATCTCTTTTTTGCCAATATAGCGGTCTTAGAGCAGGACATCACAGACCATATCACGCCGGAGACAAAGGCAGTGATCTTAGATGCCAGCGGTGTCGGCAGTCTTGATATTACCGCGGCGGATCGCTTGGGAGCCTTATATCATAAATTAAAGGGAGAAAACATCCGCTTTTATATGACCGAACATATTGCCGGTGTCAATGAGCAGTTGCGCAAATTGGGGCTTGGCTATATGATCGAGGAAGGAGCCGTCCGGCGCACCATTCATATTGCCCTCAAAGATATGGGTTACAAACGTCCCTATCCATTGGAAGGCGGTGTGGATAATGTAGAGCGCAGTGCTTCACGCAAGCGGGCGGATAATCGTGTGCAGGAATTTGTCTGGGCATTTGGCAAAGAAAGTGAAGAACAGATTGAAAAGCAGATCGCACTACAGATCGAGCAGTTGAAACAGACGGGCGATGTTGAAGAACTTTTACACGGCAGATGGAGTCACATGGAAGCCCTGGATGAGGATGAGTGGCTGGAACATCTGGAGGAACATTTAAAGGAGATTGTCAATATTTCCGGCAAGGATGAGGAGACTTTAGCAGCCCGTCTGGAAGCACACAGACAGGAAGTTCATGACCGCATAGCCTTAGAACATCCGGAACTGGCAGAGCGCTTCAAGGAGCGGAGACATTTACTGGACGATCATCTGAAAGAAAGACGACCGGAAGTATATGATCTGGTTGTCCGGATGCGCCAGGAGAAAGAGCAGGAAGAAGAGATAGGAGAAAAGCATGGCAGAAGCAGTAGTAACATTGAAAAAAGGAGAAGGAAGAAGTCTGAAAGCGGGCGGACTCTGGATCTATGATAATGAGATCGACACCATCATGGGAACTTTTACCAATGGTGATATTGTACTGGTACATGACTTTGACGGATATATCATGGGACGCGGTTATATCAACCAGAATTCCAAGATCCGCATCCGTATGATGACAAGAGAACCGGAGCAGATGATCGACGAGGATTTTCTGCGGCGACGTGTGGAAAATGCATGGCAGTACCGCAAGGATACCGTGGATACTTCCTCCTGTCGTTTGATCTTTGGAGAGGCTGACTTTTTGCCGGGACTGGTCGTGGATAAATATGAAGATGTTCTGGTGGTGGAGTCCCTGGCATTGGGGATTGACCGCATGAAAGAGACTATTGTAGGACTTTTAAAGGAGACACTGGCAAAGGATGGGATTATGATCCGCGGTGTCTACGAACGAAGTGATGCCAAGGTGCGGCTCAAGGAAGGACTTCCGCGCGTTAAGGGCTTTATCGGAGAGCCTTTTGATACCAATGTGGAAATTGTGGAAAATGGCGTACATTATATGGTAGATCTTGTGGACGGACAAAAGACCGGATTTTTTCTGGATCAAAAATATAATCGTCTTGCCATGCAGCGTATCTGTAAGGATAAGACTGTCTTAGATTGCTTTACCCATATGGGAACTTTTGCCTTAAATGCCGGGATTGCCGGGGCAAAGGAAGTTACAGGACTGGATATTTCCGAGTTCGCCGTAGAACAGGCAAGAGCCAATGCGGTCCTCAATCATCTGGAGGACCGGGTAAAGTTCCGCTGTGCCAATGTTTTGGATGAACTGCCACGGCTGGCAAATGAGGGGGCAAAGTATGATGTGGTCATCCTGGATCCGCCTGCCTTTACCAAGTCCAGAGAGGCGACAAAGAATGCCATCAAGGGCTATCGTGAGATCAACATGAAGGGCATGAAACTGGTCAAAAACGGCGGTTATCTGGCAACCTGTTCCTGTTCCCACTTTATGACACAGGAACTTTTGGCAAAGACTATAAAAGAGGCAGCCAAGGCAACCCACAAGCGTTTGCGTCAGGTAGAGTTCCGTACGCAGAGCCCGGATCATCCGATCCTGTGGGCAGCAGATGAATCGTATTATCTGAAGTTTTTCATTTTCCAAGTCGTGGATGAGAGATAGACATACAAAAAGAGTAGACAGTTGATGATGATCTGCCTACTCTTTTGATATTTCAAAGAACTATAAAATTACTGTCCGGCTCTTACACTCTTGATGAGGTTAACGCCCTGTTCTTTTTCCTTGTTGATCTCCTTGGCAAAGGATACCAGTTCATCGGATACCTTGATGATGCGGTCGGTCTCGCGCTCATTGGCAAGGGCGATGTTGTGGAAGTGTTCCATATTCTGACCGGTGATCTCGGCATTGTTGACATTTTCTTCTGCGGAGGATGCCAGATTGTTTACGGTGTTTTCGATACGGTTCTTGTGATTGCCTAATTCTGTGATCTCGGTATCAATATCGGAGATAGACTGGGTTACCAGGTTGATCTCCTCGTTCAACTGACCAAAGATCTCCTTTGTCTCATTGATCTTTTCGTTCTGCTTTGCAAAGGAATCGGTAACCTTTTCTGTGATCTCTACGCTGACATTGGCATTGCTCAAAAGTTCATTGACGATGGTATTGATCTGTTCGGTAGAAGACTTGGATTGATCGGCAAGAGCACGGATCTCATCAGCGACAACGGCAAAACCTTTACCGGCATCACCGGCTCTGGCTGCTTCAATGCTGGCATTCAGGGCTAAGAGATTGGTCTGGGCGGAAATGTCTGCGATCAACTCAGTAGCCGTACGGATCTGCTGCGTAGACTGGTTGGTGAGTGCTGTCTGCTGGCGCACCTGTTCAATTGCCTGACCGCTTTCTTCGCTGTTGACGATCAGTTCACGGATGATGGTCTCGGCGGACTCGTTGCAAGCGCGGACTTTGTCAGCAGAAGCATTGAGGGCATTGACATTGGCTACGATCTTGTCGATGGCTTCGCCGATTGCATTGATTTTGTCCTGCATATCCAGTGTGCTGTCTGCCTGCTTGCCGGTATTGTCAATGATGGATGTGATGGCTGACTCGGTATCGGTCATGGCATCGGACATCTTGCCGGAGATCTGTTTGAAACTCTCGGAAACAGCGGCAAGTTCTTGTGTCGCACTGGAGATCTGTGTTACCATAGCAACAAGACCGAGGGTGTTGCTCTGGATGGTACGGACAGCCTCGCCAAGAGCATCGTCACGCTGGGCGAATTTTTCAAATTTTTCCTTTTGCTTTTCGGATTCTGCCGGTGCCTCCTTGCCACGGATAGCGGCTAAGAAGGGGCGCAGAAGCGAAAGGATAAAGGATGTCAGCAATCCGAAAATAGCGGCAATGCCGACAATCTGTATGATCATGGCAACCAGTGTATTTAGGAAACCATGAGACAGGAGTTCAAATAAAAGGATCTCAAAGGCCAGCATGAGTATTAAAAAGCCGATAAGAGGTTTGAGTAGTTTGGCTATAAGATTTTTTTTGTTGTCCATAGGGAATACTCCTTCATATATAAATATCCATTATTATAGTTCTAATTATTATAACGCGAAAACTGTCGTTTTTCAACGGAATTGTGATAATGGACAGATGGGTAAAAGAAAGGCGGATAGGTATGAAAAAACAGGAAAAACAGTATGGATCACAGGCGCAAGTTCGGGGACCGGTCGACACGGAGTTTAATGACCGTGCGCTGCCACTGGTGGCAAGCCGCCAGAGGTCAAAAATGGGGAAAGAATAGAAAAAGGAGCCATCCGGCCTGATATGGTCTGGGTGGCTCCTTTGGAATCTTACAGATCTATTTATTTTAAGACAGTTCCATCGGCTAAGGTAATGGTATAACCGTTAAAGTTGATGGTACCATTGTTGGTAAGACTGGTCAGGGTGCAGTTGCCGGTCAATGTCCAGGTGCTTCCTTTGTCGATTGTTACGACGGCATTATCGGAAACGGCTGTGCCACCATCGGCATTATCAACGATATTGATGGTTCCGGTAAAAGTGCTCTTTCCGGTCAGGGTCATATTTAAGGTAGAGATAGAATCTACGATAATGTCGCCTTCCAAGGTCTGACCATCTGCGGTAAAGGTGACGTTGGCTCCGTTAGAGCCTGCTGTGCCCCATCCGTGGGAGGCGGAGTTGCCACAGATATTCATGAGGTAAGCATCATTATCCTCGTTGGTAATATCCACACCGGACAGTTTGAGCACGCAGTTGGTATTGGTCACATAGAACATATCTCCATTTTTGGAAACCAGAGATCCGCCGGTCATGCTAAAGGAAGAAGTACCTTCCTCGGCATCGCCTGACATGGATTGGTAGATCATTACATTGTGGACATTTTCGTCAGAACTGGTTCCTTTGGTATCGCTCATGTTTCCGGTCACATCACAATCGGTCAAAGTGATGGAATTTTCACCTTCAATGACGAGTGCCTCGGAATTGTTGGCTGTCAGTGTGGCATCGGAGACAGTAATGTCAGCAGTGGAATAAACAGCAGGTGAGTTGTAACCGTTACTGGTGTAGGTCCCTTTTTTGACATTAACGGTACCACCGCCGCGATCGGAACGGATGGCTGCGGAGGAGTTGCCGGATGTCTCAACCGTCAGGTTTGTTGCATTTGTTGTAGCACCGCCGGTTGTCTGGATGCCACCGGAGTTATCTGCGGTCGTTGTGATCTTGGAATTGGAAATATTTACCCTTGTGCCCTCGCCATAACTGAAAACGCCGTTCCCATTCTGGGCAGAGGAAGTGATGGTTGCATCCTTGATGGTCACGGTCGCACCGTTGGTAGCCAGCAGTGCTGCGTTCATGCCGTAAAAGTCGCCATCTTCCGTATTGGAAGAAGAACCGGCACTCTTATCTACCGTGATACCGTCTAAGGTGACGGTTGCGCCGTCCACGCGGAGTGCATTTTCGTCATCTCCGGTAGATTCGTAACTTTCATCGGAATAAGTCCCGTCGCTATCTATCGTTGTGGCAGCGCTGCCCTGGTTGACCTGACCGGAGCCACCAAAGCCGGACTGATTGCCGGAACTTAAGGTCACTACGGTAACGGAGGTGGCATTGCCATCGCTGTCAAAAGTGATCTCTAAGACATCATTTTCTTCCAGATCATCTATGGTGATGGTCTCGGAATCTTCTGTGATCTCAGCATCTGACAGATCTACGGTTGTGCTGTCATCCCCGGCGGTAAAGGTCTGGGAAGATCCTCCGGCTTCGCCGCTTGGCATTTCCGGTGGCTGGTTGCCATCACTATTCTGGGATGTGTTGTCATCGGATGTATTGTCGCTATTGGCGTCATCCGGTTTTTCCGGCGGCTGGTTGCTATCATTATTCTGGGATGTGTTGCCATCGGATGTATTATCGTTATTGGCGTCATCCGGTTTTTCCGGCGGTTCGTTGCCATCGCTATTCTGTGGTGCGTTGGCATCGGAAGAATTTGCATCATCCGGTTTTTCCATATCGCTTGGTGCGCTGCTATCCGAATTATCTTCGCTCAGTTCGCCGAGTTGTAAAGTGACTTCATCGCCGTCGATCGCGGTGATCTGTCCGGTGATCGTTGTATCGACATATTCGCTTGTCGTGGTATCTTTACTGCCACAGGCGACTAAAGAGATGACCAGAGCGGATGTGCATACCACAGAAAGTAATTTCTTGCTTGTTCGTTTCATAATCATTCACTCCTTTTTATGAATATTGCTTGCTGTTTTTTGTTTACAAGTGCATTGTAAAAGATAAACCTAAAGCCTACCTAAAGATTTGGCTTGCACCGAAAAAATTTTTGTTACATAATCTTTTTAGAAAAATCAGACAGGGGGATGAGAGTATGCGTATCTTGATCGCGGAAGATGAAGAGGACTTAGCGGAGGCTCTGACAGTCTTTTTTGAAAAAAATCAATTTGGCGTGGATGCTGTCGGTGATGGCAGAAGTGCCTATGAGTATGCCATGATAGGCAATTACGATGCGATCATCTTAGACGTAATGATGCCGGAGATGGATGGCATTGAGGTCTTGGAAAAATTGCGGAGGGAAGGCATCAAGACCCCGATTATGATGCTGACGGCAAAGACACAAAAAGAGGATCGGATCACGGGATTTGATGCCGGTGCGGATGATTATCTGCCAAAGCCTTTTGAACCGGATGAACTGATCTGCCGTGTGCGTGCTATGCTGCGCCGTGGAGAACAATACCATCCGACCCTGCTCTCCTTTGGCGATGTGACCTTGAATCCGGATGCCGGAGTCCTTTCGCAGGGGGCAGAGAGCGTGCGGCTCAGTGGCAGGGAGTTTCAGGTCATGGAACTCTTTATGCGTTCGCCGGGCACGGTCTTTTCTGCAGAAAAGATCATGGAACGTGTGTGGGGCTGGGATAGCGATGCGGAGATCAATGTCGTCTGGGTACATATTTCTAATCTGCGCAAAAAGTTAAAATCCATACATTCGGACGTTGTGATCCGGGCAAACCGGGGACTTGGCTATGTTTTGGAGGTAACGAAATGATCCGGGAATTAAAGAAACGCTTTATCCGCATTGCCATGCTGGCGATCACTCTTGTTATGTTGCTTTTGAGCCTGCTGGTCAATGTGGTCAATTTTATCTCTGTGGATGGAGACCTGACGGATAAGATCGCCATGATCGCGGATAATGAGGGAACCATGCCGACTGAAATGCCGCTGGATGAAAAGCAGGAGGATGACAAGGGCGGACACGACAAGTTTGATATAGAGACTCTGTATGCAACGCGTTATTTTGTCTTGCGCTACACCGGTTCAGGTCAACTGGTAAAAGCAGATCTGGATGCGATCGCATCTGTGACTGAGGATGATACCGATACCTATATTGCCATTGCCTTAAAGCATGGCGAGGGCTATGGCTATACCTCCGGTTATAAATATGAAGTGATCAAAAATGGAGAGGATCGTTATATGGCGATCTTTTTGGACTGTCATCAGGAAATGCGTTCTGCTATGGGAGTCGCCCTGCTTTCCCTGCTGGCAATGATCGTCTGCATTGTGATCGTCTATGTTGTGGTCGTGATCTTTTCCAGACGGGCGGTGGATCCCATTGTGCAGGCGTCCATCCGGCAAAAGCAATTTATCACGGATGCCAGCCATGAACTAAAGACGCCGATCACGGTCATTGTGACCAGCCTAAAAGTGCTGGAAATGGATGTCGGGGAAAACAAATGGATCGATAAGATTCGAAAGCAGACGGAAAAACTGAGCCTCTTGGTCAATGCACTGGTGTCTTTGTCCCGCATGGATGAGGAGGATTCGCCGCTTTCCATGAGCGAATTTGACATAAGCCGGGTGACGGAAGAAGTCGTGGGATCCTTTTCAGATCTCGCTGCGGAGCAGGGGCATGAGATGCAGGCACAGATTGCACCGGATTTATCTTACTGTGGAGATGAGACAGCCATTCGCCAGTTGCTGTCCATTCTTTTGGATAATGCCTTAAAATATGCATTGTCTGGGACGGCTATTGGTGTGACATTGCAAAAACAGAAAAAAGGGCTGCAATTACAGGTGCGAAATGCCTGCCAGCCGATCCCTGCAGAGGAACTGCCAAAGTTGTTTGACCGTTTTTATCGGGTAGACAAGGCGCGCGGAAGCAAGACCGGGGGATTTGGTATCGGGCTTTCCTTAGCGAGAAGTATTGTAGAGGGGCATAAGGGGACGATCACGGCGCATATGGAAGCGGACGAGATCGTGTTTGATATATCTTTAAAATAGAAGAGGCAGGATGATGGAAGAAAGTAAGAAACAAAAGATGCAGACATCGGAAACCTTTCTTTTGAGCGCGATCTTAGCGGTTTCGGGAGGATTTCAGGATGCCTATACCTACAATGTGCGTGACGAAGTCTTTTCCAATGCACAGACCGGAAATGTGGTACTTATGAGCCAGCACTTTCTGATGGGCGATTGGAGGACAGCACTTCACTATCTGTTCCCGATCGTGGCATTTGCTTTTGGTGTTCTGGTGGCAGAGCAGATCGGTCATAAATACAAATATGCCAAGCGTATCCACTGGCGACAGATCATCGTTGTGATCGAGATGATCCTGCTCTTTGTCGTGGGATTTATCCCGGCAAAATATAATATGGCGGCGACTATGATCGTTTCCTTTGCCTGTTCCATGCAGGTGCAGACCTTCCGCAAGGTACACGGGTACGGCTATGCCAGTACCATGTGCATCGGCAATCTGCGCAGTGGAACGGAGAGCCTGTCCGTCTATCTGCGTGACCATCAAAAGGGAGCCTTGAAAAAGGCGGCGCATTATTATGGTATCATCCTGATCTTTGCACTGGGCGCGGGATTTGGCGGTATCTGTTCATTACATTGGGGCATGCGGGCCATCTGGGTATCCAGTTCCCTTTTGCTTTTGACTTTTCTTATGATGGTAAAGGAACGTCGATAAAAATATTGAACATATGTTCGAAATGTGTTATCATACATAAAACGAAGAAATTAGGGCATTTGCTATAACAAGTGCCTTTTTCGTATCATATTATAAAGGGGGGATAGGCTTGGCTGAGGATAGAACTTATATTGCGATAGATCTCAAATCCTTCTTTGCATCGGTGGAGTGCAGGGAACGGGATCTGGATCCTTTGAATACAAATCTGGTCGTGGCGGATGCTGCCCGCACGGAAAAGACCATTTGTCTGGCGGTCACACCTTCGCTCAAGTCTTATGGCATCCCCGGCAGAGCCCGTCTTTTTGAGGTTGTGCAGCGAGTGCGCCAGGAGAATCAAAAGCGATCAGCGGCAGCGCCGGGACATCATTTGGCGGGGACTTCCTATTTACATGATGATCTGCAAAAGGATTCATCCCTCGCCATTGATTATCTGATCGCACCGCCACGGATGGCACTCTACATGGAATACAGTACCCGGATCTATCATATTTATCTGCAATATGTAGCTCCGGAGGATATCCACGTCTATTCCATTGATGAGGTCATGATGGATGTGACTTCCTATCTGCGCACCTATGATATGAGTGCCAGAGACTTGGCGAGGAAGATGATACAGGATGTTTTGGAGGAGACCGGCATCACTGCGACCGCCGGGATCGGCACCAATCTCTATCTCTGCAAGATTGCTATGGATATTGTGGCAAAGCATGTGGAGGCAGATGCAGATGGCGCGCGCCTCGCAGAGTTGGATGAGATGTCCTACCGCAGGCTTTTGTGGGATCACAGACCTCTGACAGATTTCTGGCGTGTCGGCGCGGGCTATGCGCGCAAACTGGAAGCAAGCGGTATCTATACCATGGGAGATGTGGCACGCTGTTCGATCGGCCGGGAGGATGACTTTTATAATGAGGATCTTTTGTACCGGCTGTTTGGTGTCAATGCGGAACTTCTGATCGATCATGCTTGGGGCTATGAGCCTTGCACCATGGACATGATCAAGTCCTACCGCCCGACGACCAACAGTCTTTGTTCCGGACAGGTCTTGCAGTGTCCCTATGACTTCACCAAGACCCGACTGGTCGTACAGGAGATGATTGATCTGCAGGTCTTGGATCTGGTCGATAAGGGGCTGGTGACAGATCAGGTCGTGCTTACGATCGGCTATGATATCGAGAATCTGACAGATTCCGAGCGCCGCAAGGCATATCATGGCGAGGTGACGATCGACCGCTATGGTCGGTCTGTACCAAAGCACGCACACGGGACGGCAAATCTGGGTCGTCATACCTCGTCTACAAGGCTGGTGACAGCAAAGGTCTTAGCCCTTTATGACCGCATCGTGGATCCTGCACTTCTGGTGCGCCGGATCAATATCTCGGTCAATCATCTGATCGCGGAGACGGATGCCGGACAAGAACAGACCTATGAGCAGTTGGATCTCTTTACGGATTACCGGAGGAAAGAGGCAGAGGATCAGCAGGAGAAAAAGGATCTGGAACGGGAAAAAAATATCCAGCATGCCATGATCGACATCAAGAAGAAATATGGCAAAAACGCCATCTTAAAAGGCATGAATCTGCGAGAGGGTGCGACGGCAAAAGATCGCAACCGCCAGATCGGAGGGCACAGGGCATGATGCAGAGAAAAAGTAAGGACTACAGTGACATCATAGATTTACCGCATCCGGTATCAAAGAAACATCCGCAGATGTCTTTATATGACCGGGCGGCACAGTTTTCGCCTTTTTCTGCCCTGACCGGACATGAGGCAGCGATCGCGGAGACCGGGCGTTTGACGGAGGAGCGAGCCGAACTCGACGAGGATGCCAAGGAGCGTCTGGATGAGAAGTTACAATACCTTTTGTCACGTCTACAGGAGAGGGGGACGGAGGGACTTCCTATCCGTGTGACCTATTTTGTGCCGGATGAGAGAAAAGAGGGTGGGGCTTATCTGGAGCATACCGGCAGTCTCAAGCGTCTGGATGCCTACGCGCGTGCTCTGATCTTTAGCGATGCTACAGAGATTTCCTTAGATGCTGTCTATGACATTGCCGAAGATACAAAATAGGCATTTGCAAGCGGACAGGCTGTGCTATAATAGGTAGCAGTATAGATTTTATAAAAGCAGGAAAGAAGGAATACAGCATGAGTAAAATGAAAGAATTACAGGACGCAATGATCGCAGCGATGAAGGCAAAGGATAAGTTCCGCAAGGATGCGATCTCTGTTTTGGTATCCGCTGCAAAAAAGAGCGGTATTGATGCAGGATGCCGTGAGGATATTCCGGATGACATGGTAAATGCGGCCATCTTAAAGGAGTTAAAGTCTTGCAAGGAACAGATCGATACCTGTCCGGAAAGCAGGGAAGATCTCCTGGAAGAATACAAAAAGCGCTATGAGATCATGAACGAATTCGCGCCAAAGCAGATGGATGCAGAGGAAGTCAAGGCATACTTGCAGGAGAAGTTTGCGGATGTGATCGCAACCGGCAACAAGGGACAGATCATGAAAGCCGTTATGGCTGACTTAAAGGGCAAGGCAGATGGCAAGGTCATCAACGGCGTTGTCGCAGAATTGATGAAGTAGGGGATTGCATATGAACATCTTTGAGGTGGTGGGACCGGTCATGGTAGGACCGTCCAGTTCTCATACAGCAGGAGCCGTCAAGATCGGCTATATTTCCGGACGTTTGCTGGGAGAGCCTTTGGTGCGGGCAGAGATCAACCTGCATGGTTCTTTTCTTGCGACCGGAGACGGGCATGGTACCAAGAAGGCACTGGTGGCAGGACTCTTAGGCATGCAGACAGACGATATCCGTATTCCGCGGGCATTGGAGATCGCCGAGGAGCGGGGGATTGCCGTTAGTTTTGGACAGGCAATCCTGCGTGAGGCGCATCCCAATACCGCGCAGTTGATCTTATACGGCAGATCCGGGCAGCGTCTGGAGATCATCGGACAGTCGCTTGGCGGCAGCCGGATCAATATTGCACAGTTGGATGGCATTGAGACAAATTTCTCGGGAGAGTCACCGACCCTTGTTGTCTACAATGAGGATCGTCCGGGACATGTATCCGAAGTGACGACCATGCTTTCTGACCAGAATATCAATATCGCATCTATGCGTTTGTATCGTTCCAGCCGTGGCGGCGAGGCTGTCATGGTGGTTGAGTGTGATCAGGAAGTGCCGCAGAGCGGTATTGACTGGCTGCGGGGATTTGACGGCATCCGTAAGGTGACCTATCTTGGAGTGACGGGAGAATAGACAGATGTATCATTCGATTGCAGACATTATCAGACAAAGTGAAGAAAATAAGACTTCTTTTTGGCAGGTGGTCTTACAGGCGGATATGGAGGAAAGAGGTGTTTCTTATGAGACATCTTTTGAGACTATGCGTCATATGTATCAGGCGATGAAAGAGGCAGATGCAGGCTATGATCCGACCATACACTCGGCATCCGGTATGGCTGGTGGTGCAGGGGAGAAACTGCATGCTTACAATGCCAAGGGAGACAATCTCTGCGGAGATCTTGTGGGACAGGTCATGGAAAAGGCAATCAAGATGGGCGAGTCCAATGCCTGTATGCACCGTATCGTGGCGGCACCTACGGCGGGATCCTGCGGTGTAATCCCGGCAGTTTTTCTTGTAGTAGAGGAGAGGCTGTCCTTGCCGGAGGACAAGATGGTCGAGGCTATGTTTGTCTCAGCCGGGATTGGTGCGGTCATCGCGGAGAATGCCTCCCTCGCCGGAGCATCCGGCGGCTGTCAGGCGGAGATCGGTTCTGCAAGTGCCATGGCGGCAGGTGGACTTGCTTATTTACAGGGAGCTTCTGCTGAGCAGATCGCAGATGCGGCAGCCTTTGCCCTCAAGAATATGCTGGGACTCGCCTGTGATCCGGTCGGTGGACTGGTCGAGGTTCCCTGTATCAAGCGCAATGTAGCAGGCGCAGTGAACGCCCTGACATCAGCACAACTGGCGATGGCGGGGATCACATCTGCGATTCCGGCAGATGAAGTCATTGATGCCATGCGCCGCATTGGCAATGAAATGCCTTCTGCCATCAAGGAGACAAGTCTGGGAGGACTTGCCACTTCACCTACGGCGCAGGCATTATCTATTTGTCCAGCATCTTTTTGTACTCGCGTGGACTGACACCGACATATTTTTTGAACAATTTAGAAAAGTAACCGAAATCGGGGATCCCTACGGAGGCAGCAACATCGGCGACACTCATGGTCGTTGTGTTGAAATAGCGCAGGGATGCCTGGATCCGTTGTTTGCCGATATAAGAAGTCAGCGTTTCGCCGACTTCTTTTTTAAATGCATTTGACAGATAGGAGGGATTTTTATCAAATTCTTCCGCCAATACGGAAAGACTCAGATCTGCCGCCAGATGTTGGTCAATGTAGTTGACGACATTACGGATAAGATAAGAGTACTTCTCGTAGGTATAATTCTTAGCCAGGAGGGAATATTTCCGGGTCATCTCAAAAGGAATGTGGGTCAGATCGCGTTGTGTGTTGGTCTCTGCGATCTTTAAGTCAAAAGCCTGCATCTGATTAAAGACATAGTAAGGGTGGACGGCTGTCTCAAAGAGTCTGGATCCCAGAAAGGCATTTAAGGCATAGAGTTCGTGGCGCACCTGTGGCACGGAGTTGCCGTGAAAAACAGCCGAGTAGTCAAGCAGTGACTTCATATGATCCAGAGCCTGGGACTGATTACCGACGACCATGGCTTTGCAGCAGGCTTCCAGACGTTTGTGCAGTTCGCCAATGTAGTCAGAGGTAAATTTGCGGAAGCGTTCCTCGCTTGGAGCCAAGGCGTGCTGTTCGGATTTGTAATTAACATATTCGACGCGGTGATCGGTAAATTCCGGAAAAAAGAAAATGATCAGATGCTCTATGGTCATGATGAGATCATTGAGTTCTACGACCGGCAGGGACAGATAAAAACGTGACATGGTGGAGGTGTGCTGTGGGGCGATGCCGTTTTCTTTCATAATGCGGTTGATATTTGCCTGAGTGATCGGCTCCGTGCGAAATGGCATGATACCGATCAGATCCGGTTCCTCCTGATCATCCAGGGTAATGATCATGTTATAAAATCCCAGCGTACTTTCCAATACGACAATGCTATAGGGAGATTCTTCGGAAATGGAAAAGATAGGGGTGTTGGTCGAGTATTCGCCCCAGACCATGCGCCGTATGCCCATATCCATCTTCTCGAAGTCGTGATAAGGCGGATGCATAAAAAAAGAATCTACC
>CAVGHS010000020.1:0-6461 GCA_963629085.1 bacterium | reverse complement strand
TGTTTGAAGAGTGGAAAAAAATCATCGTGTGTTACCTGCGAAAATGCCATAAACTTACTCCTTTCCAGTCCTGATGTGCTTATTTAACATATCTTGTTTTTATACAGGCATCAGTATCTGTAATTTTTTTGCTAAAAATGTAATTCATGTAAAAATATTACCAAAAATGCAAAAGTAAGACAAGAGCCATTTATCCTACATTGCTATACTGAATGCACAAAGCAAGTGAGACAGAAAAGAGCCGTGTGCTCTTTTTCAAAAGAAGGAGGGTAAATTTTATGGCAACAAAGAAGAACATCAATGCATCCTGGAATTTTACAAAGGATGCGGTTGCTGTAGCAGAAGGCACATCCGTTTTATCTCAGGGCAACTGGGAGACATTGGATCTGCCACACACCTGGAATGGTGATGACGGACAAGATGGTGGTAATGATTACTACCGCGGAACCTGTTATTATGCAAAGAACATGAAGCGCGACGAGTTTGGCGTAGAGCCGATCATCTATCTGGAGTTTGAAGGTGCCAATTCCAGCGCGACACTTTATGTCAACGGCAAAGAGGCAGGACACCATGATGGTGGTTACTCTACATGGAGAGTCAATGTGACAGATCTCTTGGCAGAGGACAATGAGATCGTGGTTGCAGTAGACAATGCACCGAACGACCGTGTATATCCACAGATGGCAGACTTCACATTCTATGGTGGTCTCTATCGTGATGTCAATGTGCTGGCAGTTTCGGATGCACATTTCGATCTGGACTATTATGGCACACCCGGTATTGCCGTAACACCAAATGTTACAGGTGCTGATGCCGAGGTCACTGTGGAGGTATTTGTTACAGATGCAGCCGATGGCGATACTTTAGATTATGTCATCAAAGATGGGGATACAGTAGTTGCAAGCAAGTCAACATCCGCAGATGAGACAAAGGTTTCCTTTACCATCGAGAATGTTCATCTTTGGAATGGCCGCAAGGATCCACATCTTTACACAGCAGAAGTTACCTTAAAGAGAAATGAAGAGGTATTAGACGAGAGAAGCACACGCTTCGGATGCAGAACTTTTGCTATCGATCCGGAAAAAGGATTTATCTTAAACGGAGAGCGTTACCCACTGCACGGTGTATCCCGTCATCAGGACAGACCGCATATCGGTAATGCATTGACACATAAAGAGCACAAGGAAGACGTAGACCTGATCCTTGAGATGGGTGCCAATACCATCCGTCTGGCACATTATCAGCACAATCAGTACTTCTACGATCTGTGTGATGAAGCAGGTCTTGTGATCTGGGCAGAGATCCCATATATCTCAAGACATATGCCAAATGGTCGTGAGAATACAGTTTCCCAGATGAAGGAACTGATCACACAGAACTACAATCATCCATGTATCGTGGTTTGGGGACTTTCCAACGAGATCACCATGGGTGGCGCAGAAGATCCTGACCTGATCGAAAACCACAACATCTTAAATGACCTGTGTCATGAGATGGATCCGACAAGACTTACCACCATGGCTGTTGTATCTATGTGCAGCATGGATGCAAAATATATCCAGATCCCGGATGTTATTTCATACAACCATTATTATGGATGGTACGGCGGAACAACCGATATGAACGGAGAGTTCTTCGACAAGTTCCACAAGAAATATCCGAACATTCCAATCGGTATGAGTGAGTATGGATGCGAGGCATTGAACTGGCATACATCAGATCCGGTACAGGGCGACTACACCGAGGAATATCAGGCATACTACCATGAAGAACTGATCAAGCAGCTCTTTACCAGAGACTATATCTGGGCAACTCATGTTTGGAATATGTACGATTTCGCTGCTGATGCAAGATCCGAGGGTGGCGAGAATGGTATGAACCACAAGGGGCTGGTTACTTTTGACAGAAAGTACAAAAAAGATGCTTTCTATGCATATAAGGCATGGTTATCTGACGATCCGTTCGTACATATCTGCGGCAAGCGTTATGTAGACCGTGTGGAAGATACCACCAAGGTTACGGTTTATTCTAACCAGCCGGAAGTGGAACTCTTTGTCAATGGTCAGAGCCTTGGCAAGCAGACAAGTGATGTGCACTTCTTCTACTTTGATGTACCAAATGCAGGAGAGAGCACACTGGTTGCAAAGGCAGGCGATTGCACAGACGAGAGCAAGATCCGCAAGGTAGACAAGTTCAACGAGGACTACCGTTTGAAAGAAGAAGGCGAAGTTATCAACTGGTTCGAGATCGAGCAGCCGGACGGATACTTCAATATCAATGACACCATGGGTGAGATCATGGAAACGATGAAGGGTAAGATATTCTTGGGCGAACTCTTCATGAAACTCATGAAAGAAGCCGGTGGCAAAGATAAAAAGGGCGCCGGAGCAGGATTTGAGATGAATGAAGATATGCTCAAAATGCTCGGCGGATTTACGGTAAAGCGTATGTTAAATATGCTTGGAACCGCAGGTGTTGATAAGAAGTTTACCAAGGAAGAACTTCTAGCCATCAATGCCAAATTAAATAAGATCAAGAAAAAATAGTCCGCTATCTACGGACAATGAAAAATAAAAATTAAGGAGGAGTGTACGATGAGTAACACAAAAGAAGTAAGACCTTTTGGCGCACGTGACAAATTTGGTTACATGTTCGGAGATCTTGCAAACGATTTTTCATTTATTTTCGCAAGTAGCTATGTAATGGTATTTTATACCAAGGTAATGGGAATTTCTGCCGGAATGGTAGGAACCATGTTTTTGATTGCACGTTGTTTTGATGCATTTACGGATATCGGAATGGGACGTATCGTTGATAGTTCCAAGCCGACCAAGAACGGACGTATCCGTCCGTGGATCCTGCGTATGTGTGCCTTTGTAGCACTGGCATCATTCTTGATGTATCAGTCATTCCTGGTAGATGCTTCCTATGGCGCAAAGGTGGCTTATATGTTTATCACCTACCTGCTTTGGGGATCTATCTTCTATACATCTATCAACATTCCTTACGGATCTATGGCATCTGTTATCTCCAATGATCCGAAGGACAGAAGTTCCCTTTCTGTATTCCGTTCCGTAGGCGGAACCGTAGCAGGTATTTTGATCGGTGTTATGGCACCTATGTTTGTATATCAGACAGATGCACAGGGAAATCAGGTTGTATCTGCATCCAATATCTCTATTGTAGCAGGTGTATTTTCCGTGATCTCTATCGTATGCTATCTGCTTTGCTATGCACTCACTACAGAGCGTGTAGAGTATGTACCAAAGCCAGCATCAGAAAAGGCTTCTATCGGACAGACCTTAAAGACACTCTTTACCAGCCGTTCTTTGCTTGGTATGATCCTTGCAGCCGTACTGCTTTTGCTTGCATCACTCATGTCACAGGGAATCAATACATACCTGTTTGCTGATTACTTCAAGAATACAAAGGCACTTTCCGTATTCTCACTCTTGATGCTTCCATGTATCATCCTTCTTGCAACATGCTCAACCAGGCTTGCATCTAAGTTTGGTAAGAAAGAATGTGGAGCAGTTGGTATGTTTGCTTCCGGTATCTTATATGCACTTTTGGGTATCCTGCATATTACCAATGTATGGGTATTCGTAGTTGGCGCATTCTTAGCAATGCTTGGTATGTATTTCTTCCAGACACAGTGTTGGGCACTTGTTACAGACGTTATTGATGATCTTGAGGTACAGACAGGATCCCGTGATGACGGAACTATTTATGGTGTTTACTCATTCTCAAGAAAGATCGGACAGGCGATTGCCGGTGGTCTTTCCGGATGGGCACTTGGTTGGATCGGATATGATGAACTTGCAGCAGGACAGACACAGGAAGTTGCCAATGGTATCTACAATCTGTCAACCTTCTTCCCGGCAGTCATCTACATCCTTTGTGGCTTAGTACTTGTATTTGTATATCCTTTGAACAAAGCAAGAGTAGAATCAAACGTTGCAGAGCTTCAGAGCAGAAGATAAAAATACTTAGATGATAAAATACGAAATGCTCTCCCCCGCTTTTGGGGGAGGGCATTTTTCATGTGATAGGAAAAACAAGAAAAATACATAAAAATATTTGGATTTCTATGCTATATTTTATATAATGGATACAGATAGTGTTTTTGAAAAAGACGAGGAGAACGGAATAAATGGAAGAGAAAAAAAGATACCTGTATGCGGATGGGGATATGCAGATGGGCAAGGTCAACCATCTGAATCTGATTACCTTTAGTGTGTTTGCTTTTTGTGATTTTCTGATTGTGCTGATTGCCTTTTTGCGGGGATACCGTACCTTGGGATTTACCATGGTTACCCTTATCCTGTCTCTGGCGGCAGTGCTTATCATGTTTGGCTTCTACAAAAAGGACAGAAGCAGCGGCGGCATCAAGTGGGTGTCCATGGTCACACTGGCTATGCTGACCTTTCTGATGACCTGGGCATTTGATAGTTACTATATGCGTTTTGCTATGGCAGCTCCGATTGCAGTATTTATCCTGTATTACGATACACGCTTTATCACACTTTCCTGTCTGACCACCGGTCTTGTGCAGGTAGTTACCAATATCCACAAGTTCTTCAAGCCGGATTGCGAAGTGGATGTACTTGATATTTCGACAGCAACGATAGTGGTTATGTTCTATCTGATCGTTATCTGCTTTGTGGAACATACAGGCAAGTGTTTCCGTGAGGATATGTTAGGCAGTATTCATGAAGAGAAAGAACAGCAGGAAAAGATGATGCATGATGTCATCTATGTAGCGGACGAGGTGCGAAAGGGTACTGCCGGAGCTATGGATATCATGACGCAGTTGAACGAATCGACCGGTGTCGTGACAGGAGCAGTACGTGATATTTCTGACAGTACACAGTCTACGGCAGAAAATATCCAGAACCAGTCGGTCATGACACAAAATATTCAGGATTCGATTGAGGAGACCTTGCAACGCTCGGAGAATATGGTAGGTATTGCAGAGACATCCAGAACACTCAATGATGAGAACTTGCGGATCATGAATGAGATCAAGGATCAGTCCAAGAGGATCGCAGAGACCAACAGCAACGTATCTTCTACCATGCAGTCTTTACAGGAGAGAGCCGAGGCAGTCAAAGGGATTGCAGGTACGATCTTTGATATTTCCAGTCAGACCAATCTTCTGGCTCTGAATGCTTCCATCGAGAGTGCAAGAGCCGGGGAAGCGGGGCGTGGGTTCGCAGTTGTCGCGGACGAGATTCGCCAGCTGGCGGAGAAGACCAGGGGCGAGACAGAGAATATCGCCTCCATACTGGAAGAGTTATCAGAGAACGCATCTGAGGCGGTAGCGGTGGTGGCCCAGTCAGCAGAAGCGGCAGGACGGCAGGATTCCCTGATCGGACAGGCGGTCGAGACTTTCGAAAAGATGAATGTCAATGTCAACGAACTGACAAGCAATATCGAGGAGATCGACTCTATGCTGAGCAACTTGTCTGAGGCCAACAATCAGATCGTGGACAATATCACACAGTTATCGGCTACTACCCAGGAAGTGACGGCATCCAGTGCACAGGCAGAGAACCTGAGCAGTGAGAATCTATCCAATGCAGACAATACCAAAGAGATCCTAGATCAGGTATTGCAGGTTGCCAGACAACTGGATAAATATATGACATCTTCAGAAGCATAAAAGCATGATACCCCGGTAGGATTTGTCGCACTCAGCACAAATTTTATACCGGGGTATAATATTATCCGAAAAACTGTCGATAATCATTGTGTAAAAGCAAAAGAGCTTCATGTTTCAAGGAAGAAAGGAGAGTGCCATTATGCGTATAGAAGCATATAATCAGGTAGCACAACTCTATAAGACGAATAAGACTTCAACCACCCGTTCTGCGTCAGCGACCAGCATGGGAAGAGACGAAGTGCAGATTTCATCTTTTGGACGTGACTATCAGATCGCAAAGAAGGCAGTCGCAGAAGCTTCGGATATCAGGGAAGATAAAGTTGCTGAAATGAAATCAAAGTACGAGTCAAATGATTATCAGGTAGATACCGGAGATTTTGCAAGCAAGTTGCTTGAAAAATATCAGATGGGACTGTAGGGAGAATCGTAAGTGGCTAGTTTAGTAGAAGAATTACTCGTAGGAATGAAAAAAGAAGAGGCGTGTTATACCAGATTGCTGGAACTGTCTGAGACCAAGAGACAGGCGATCATTGCAGGTGCAGTGGCTGATCTGGAAGAGGTGACTGCTATTGAGGAGAGTATCAGCAGTGACTTGAAGAATCTGGAAAACAAGCGCGTGAGTATTCTTCGCGATATGGCTGTAGTCTTAGGGCATGACGGAGAGCAGTTGACGGTGACAGGTGTCATCGAACAGTTAGACGGACAGCCCAAAGAGCAGAGCGATCTGACGACAGCCAGAGATGCACTGGTAGACGTTGCCACACGTTTACAGACGGCAAATGCACAGAATAGTGTA
>CAVGHS010000019.1:0-29996 GCA_963629085.1 bacterium | reverse complement strand
CATATACGATACCACAGACCATAGAAAAAAGCAAAACATAATTTTGCCGGAGATCAGCGTAACCGAATGCATGAGCCGGAAGGCAGGAGGCGGAGGTTCGTGCTCTCTACCGCCCTCTGGCACATTTATCGTATATGTGGTATCATGTCCTTATCAATTCTATGAAGGAGAAATTTTATGCAGCGTTTACGACAGATCCTTGCCATCATCGGCATTATTTTATTGGTCGGCATGTATGTCCTTACCATCTTTGCCGCCATCTTTGACAATACCAAGACCATGTCTTATCTGACAACCTCCATTGCAGCGACCATTCTTGTGCCTTTTACCTTATGGCTGTTAAATATCATGATCCAGAACAAAAAGAAAGATCAGGACGAAAAAAAGGAGCACTGAGGCTCCTTTTTTTATTCTGCTTCTGTAGTCTCTGTACTTTCTGATATATCATCCGTACTTTGGCTCTCTGCTGATGACTCATCCGGCACTAAGTCGGACGTGCTATAGCCACATGCCGTAAGCATAGAAGAATCGATCACATAGACCTTACTCTCATCATAATCTACCATGAGATAATATTTATCCGTGATGGCATTTTGCATACCGATCGTAAAAGTCGTCTCGCTATCTTTTGTTGTGATGGTCACTTCATTTGTGGCTGACGAAAATCCATACTGGCTGATATCGTCTGTATCCTCTATGACATCACTGGCTTTTATGGTGGTCAGATAAGACAACATGGTCTTGACCTTGTCATCATCCAGGATCACGCCCTCCGCATCCTGCCACCCATCATCCGATTTCGTCAGTGTCACCTGTGCACCGTTGTTATAATAAGATACCCTTGTCACATCATCCGCATCCACAGAATATACCTGAATGCTTTCCTCCGCAGAATCAATGGCATCTGCCTTGTCTTTTTTATCTGCCAATTTCTTGGCACCAAGCAATCCCAGCAGTGCTGCTACCAATAGCACTGCTAAGATGAGCAAAGTCTTTTTTTGCTTATCCATCTAACGTTTTCTCCTTCTTGCCCAGACAATGATACCGACAATAATAAGAGCGATCGGCATAAAGATGCCCCAAAGAATACCATATACAAGCATAGCATTTGCGGAAACGGTCAGGTTGGATACGGTATAATCCTTTGCTGCGATCACTACCGCATTATCACTGCTTCCGTCATCCGTTGTCACAAGTGCATTTACAATACCATTGAAAAGCGTTGCATTATGACCGGACACGATCTGGTTGGCACTATCCGTACACATCATAGCCGAGCCAAGCACACAGAGTTCGCCACCATTTGCGTTGGTCACCAACATACCCAGACTATACTGTCCCTGGCTGTCGCCTTCCTGCACACTGGTAACGTTGACGGCATCTTCCTGGGTCTGTACAGCCGCAATGTTGGCTGCGCTCTTAGCGATAGCATTACTTGAAGTCGTCATAAAGGATATCACATTGCTGTCATCCTCTCCCGTAAAGGTAAGTCCCACACTATAAGGAACAAAGACCTGTGTCATACCAGCCACCGAAGAAGACACTTCCGTATTTTCTACATTTGGCAAAAGATAAAACGGACTCTGATAATAATAAGAGCGGTCGGTCTCTGCCAAAAGGCTCTCGGTTGTCTCAATGTTGTTGTCAGAAAGTAATTTCTTAAAGTTGGTCAGGTCATTCCACTTGGAATAATCGATTGCCAGATAGATCTTTCCGCCATTTTCCAGATACTGGCTCAGTTTGCTCAGGTCATCCTCGGACAGATCCGACTGCGGTGCTGTGATAAAGAGTGCCTGACAATCCTCCGGGATGGCATCTACCGTCAAAAGACTAAGGGATCCCACATTCATGAAACGCTTCTGGAATACTTCCGAAAAGTCTCCGGAGAGCGTTGACTCATCATGCCCGGTCAGTTCATATACATTGGTCGCAGACTCGGATGTCACATACTGGATGGCTGCTGTCACCTGTCCCTCACAATCATATCCTGTCACAGAATAATTGTAACTGGAGTCATAAGAATATTCATAAATATCGGAATTATAGTCAATGACCTTAGAGCGATCTCCACAGACAACAATGATGGAATTGCTGGTCACATCACTGTCTGTATACTTGGATGCAAAGGTCGGACTGACATTGGGATCCACATATTTTACCTTGACATGCTTTGATGCTGATGCATATTTCTGCAAGGTACGGTCCACATTATCATCTTTATTGTTTTTATTTACCATGACATAAAGGGTCACATCATCTTTTAAGGTATCCAGATACTTTTCCGTATCTTCTGTAATGGAATAGAGTTTCTGGGATGTAGCATCGATCTGCGTATAAGTTTCCGGCAAAGCGGATGCGATCAGATTGACAACCACAGTCAGCGCTACCACAATGGCAATCATACCACCACTAAATACAGAGGTAGAGATCATCTTACGGCTGATCGTCCATCTGCGCTTCTGGATCATCTGCTCTGTCAAAAAGAGTGCCAGCGCGATCACAGAAAGATAATAGACGATACCGGTAATGGAAAGGGTTCCATTAAAGAAATCATCCAATGGCGTATAAAGGTCATAACATCCTAAGATCTTGGTCAAAAGATTGCCGGAGGATGAGATCACGCTGCAGATGGATGACATCATATAACCGACAAAGATCAATCCAAAGGATACGACGGCTGAAATGACCTGACTCTCTGTGAGTGAAGATACAAAGGTTCCGATCGCGATCGTTGCCAGACCATAGAGCCAGAAGCCTAAAATACCCACATAGGTCTCTGCCAGCGGCACATCACCAAAGATCATAAGTACCAGAGGTGCCACACCGATCACACCGATACAGATCGTATAGACAAGAGCAAGTGCCAAAAACTTGCCAAGCACGATCTTTCCTACAGAGATCGGTGCCGTCAAAAGCAACTGATCTGTCTTTGCATGCTTTTCCTCTGCCAAAACACGCATGGTCAGGATCGGCACGGTCACCATAAACAAAAAAGCGATGGCTGACAAAGAATACGATATATAAGGATAACCATAGGACAGATTGTAAACAAAGAAATAGAGTCCAAAAAGTGCCAAGGTAATACCGATGAACAACCATCCGGTAATATTCCAGAATAAGGATTTAAATTCTCGTTTAAAAATTGCAAGCATTATTCTTTCTCCTCCTTTCCGGTCAGTTCAATAAATATCTCTTCTAAGGATGCTGCTTTTTCTGCATCCATGGCAAAATCTGCCACTAATTTTCCATGGTCAATGATATAGATGTAATCACATACGGCACTGACCTCGGATAAGATGTGGGAACTCAAAATGACAGTATGGTCTTTTCCAAGTTCCTTGATCAGATCACGCATTTCGATCATCTGTACCGGATCCAGACCAACGGTAGGTTCATCCAAAATGATAATGGATGGATTGCCTAAGATCGCCTGTGCCAGTCCGACACGCTGCCTGTAACCTTTGGACAAATTGCGGATCAGGCGGTGCTCCATCTCAGAGATGCCGGCTTTTTCCATGACATCCACAATATGTTCGTCGCGCTCTTTTTTATCGATACCCTTTAATTCTGCGCAAAAATCCAGATATTCATATACGCTCATATCTGTATAAAGTGGCGGGATCTCCGGCAGATAGCCGATCTCCTTTTTGGCAGCCTCCGCCTCTTTGAAAATATCATGACCACACACTTTGACACTGCCGGATGTCGCACCGATATAACCTGTGACCATATTCATGGTGGTTGTCTTGCCTGCGCCGTTCTTTCCCAGCAAACCATAAATATGTCCCGGTTCGATTATCATGCTCAGATCATCCACAGCCGTGAGATTGCCATATTTTTTTACCAGATGTTCTACTTCTATCAAATTGATTTCCTCCCTAATTTTTCCAAAATCACACAATATTTATTATATTTCATCTATGTGCTGATAAGGTGTTTGAATTGTGTCAATTCTGTGAATGGGACAAGCCCCTGCATAGCAAAAGAGAGCCCTTCTGCCAAGCGCTCTCTTTTGTCCTATCTTTATCCTATCTCATATATTATTTTGCGTTGCGATAAATGATATCTTCTCGTCCCGGTCCATTTGAGATCATAGTGATCGGGAAGCCGATCTCTTTTTCTACAAATTCAATGTAGTTACGGCAGTTCTCCGGAAGATCCTCATATTTCTTGATGCCACGAATATCACATTTCCAGCCCGGCAGTGTCTTGTATACAGGCTTTGCCTTTTCCAGCAGATGGGTAACAGGGAAATCATTCGTAACCTGACCATCAATATCATAGCCTACACATACCGGGATCTGATCCAGATAGCCCAATACATCAAGCACAGTAAAGGCTACATCTGTCGTCCCCTGCATGCGGCAGCCATATTTGCTGGCAACGCAGTCAAACCATCCCATACGTCTTGGACGACCTGTGGTGGCTCCAAACTCACCGCCATCACCACCGCGTCTGCGGAGTTCGTCTGCCTCATCACCAAAGATCTCGCTGACGAAAGCACCGGCTCCAACTGCGGAAGAATAAGCCTTACATACGGTAACCACCTGCTCAATAGACTGTGCCGGAATACCTGCACCGATGGCACCGTATGCAGCCAAGGTAGAAGAAGATGTTACCATCGGATAGATACCATGATCCGGATCCTTTAAGGTACCAAGCTGACCTTCCAAAAGAATGGTCTTACCTTCCTTTAAGGCATTCCACAAATAAGAAGAAACATCGCAGACATATGGTGCGATCATGTCACGGTAAGTATGTAAGGTCTCCAGCAACTCGTCCGGATCAATGAGTGGCTTGTGATAAAGGTGCTCTAACAATACATTCTTGGACTCACAGGTACGGGCAACTTTTTCTTTTAAGAGTTCTTCATCAAAAAGTTCGCTGACCTGATAACCGATCTTTGCATATTTATCAGAATAAAATGGTGCGATACCGGATTTGGTAGAACCAAAGGAAGCCTTTCCCAAGCGTTCCTCCTCATACTGATCAAATAAAATATGATACGGCATAACGATCTGTGCACGATCGGATACCTTGATCTTTGGCATTGGCACATTTTTGTCTGTGATCGACTTGATCTCATCAAACAAGACAGGAATGTTTAAGGCTACCCCATTACCAATAACGCTTGTGGTGTGATCATAGAAAACGCCGGATGGCAATGTATGAAGGGCAAACTTACCATAATTATTGACGATGGTATGTCCTGCGTTCGCTCCTCCCTGGAATCTCACGATAATATCTGCATTCTGCGCAAGCATATCCGTGATCTTGCCTTTTCCTTCGTCACCCCAATTGGCACCAACAACTGCTTTTACCATGCTCTTGTTCCTCCTAAAAAATTTATTAAAATGATGTTAATTTCTTTGTACAGGTCACTGCAAGTGCACCCGGTCCGATATGACTGGATACAACCAAAGATAAAGGATCTACAAAAATATCATGTCCCGGGAAGCGTTCTTCTACTTCTGCTTTGAACTTGGCGATCTCTTCTTCATTCTGGGTATGTGCCATAGCAATAACGGTATTCTCTCCGGTCGGATCATGGAGTACCTCGTCCATATCCTTGGCAATGGCATCCATCATGATCTGCTTTGCCTGCTTTACGGTTCTCGCCTTAGCAAAACTGTCTAACTTTTCTCCGCGGATCTGTAATACCGGTTTTATCTTAAGCAAAGAACCAATAGCCGCAGCCGCCGGTGTGATCCTTCCACCCTTTTTGAGATACTCAAGGGTATCTACCATGATATAGATGGTCGACTCAAACTTCATCGCCTCTAAGATCTCTTTGATCTCTGTGGCTGACTTGCCTGCATCTGCAAGTTTCTTGGCATCATAAACAGATAACTTCATGGTAACGGAAATACGCTGGTTGTTGACAACCTGCACCTTACCATCATAATCCTCAGCCAGCATAATGGCTGTCTCACAGGAACTGCTGAGTCCGCTGGACAAAGGAATATATACGACCTCATCATATTCCTCAAGCAGACTTTCCCACTTGTCGATCACATCGCCTACGACCGGCATGGACGTCTTGATCTCTGCCCCCTCTGCCTGTCTTGCAAAGAACTGGTCGGTGGTAAGATCCACACCCTCGTAAAAGACTTCGTCATTGATATAGACCGGTGTCGGGAAAACATAAATCCCAGCCTGCTTGGCTTCTTCCTGCGTGATCCCGCTGTTACTGTCTGTTAAAATCGCTACTTTACTCATATGGTCCTCATTTCGTTTTTTCCATCTTGTGTATGTCATCACACACGTAATTTATAATACCATACTTTATAGGTACTGGCAAATGCCTTTTACGCAAAAAAAGGGCGGCGTTTCCGCCGTCCTTTTGAAAGATTTTACATCATTCCCATGCCCGGATTTGCTGGCATTTCCGGTGCCGGTTCCTTGATATCTGCAACAACAGATTCGGTTGTAAGCAAGGTAGATGCAACAGAGCATGCATTCTGTAATGCGCTGCGTGTTACCTTGACAGGATCCAGGATGCCTGCCTCTACCATATTGACATAGGTCTCATTATAAGCATCAAAGCCAAATCCCGGCTGTGCCTCTCTTACCTTGTTGATGATGACGCTGCCTTCCAATCCGGCATTTGCTGAAATATGGAAGAGTGGCGCCTCCAGTGCCTTCAATACGACCTTGGCACCTGTCTTTTCATCACCATCCAAAGAATCCACCAGTTTTGCAACTTCCTTGGAAGCGTGGATGTAAGCAGATCCGCCACCTGCGATGATACCTTCCTCTACAGCAGCACGTGTTGCGTTCAAGGCATCTTCCATACGAAGTTTGCTTTCCTTCATTTCTGTCTCGGTAGCAGCACCTACACGGATAACGGCAACACCACCGGCAAGTTTAGCCAGACGCTCCTGTAATTTCTCTTTGTCGAATTCAGAAGTTGTCTCTTCGATCTGTCCACGTATCTGTGATACTCTGGCTGCAATGGCATCCTTATCACCCTCGCCGTCAACGATAACGGTTGTCTCCTTCTGTACCTTAACAGATTTTGCACGACCAAGTTGATCCATGGTAGCATCCTTTAATTCCAGACCCACTTCTTCAGAGATCACCTGACCACCGGTAAGGATGGCAATATCCTGTAACATTTCTTTTCTACGGTCACCATAACCCGGTGCCTTAACAGCAACAACATTGAAAGTACCTCTTAACTTGTTCAAGATCAGGGTTGTAAGGGCTTCACCCTCTACATCCTCTGCAATGATAAGAAGACGGGATCCGGACTGCACGATCTGCTCTAAGAGCGGCAGGATCTCCTGAATGTTGCTGATCTTCTTGTCTGTGATCAGGATATATGGATCATCTAAAACGGCTTCCATCTTATCCATATCGGTTGCCATATATGCGGAAATATAACCGCGGTCGAACTGCATACCTTCTACCAGGTCAAGTTCGGTCTGCATGGTCTTGGATTCCTCGATTGTGATAACGCCATCATTGGAAACCTTTTCCATAGCATCTGCTACCATGTTACCAACGGCTTCATCCCCTGCGGAAATAGCAGCAACCTTAGCGATCTGCTCTTTGCCGCTGACTTTTTCTGACATAGAAACGATAGATTCTACTGCGGCATCTGTAGCCTTTTTCATACCTTTACGAAGAACGATCGGATTTGCTCCGGCTGCTAAGTTCTTCATACCTTCTTTGATCATAGCCTGTGCCAATACGGTTGCGGTTGTTGTACCATCACCGGCAACATCATTTGTCTTTGTAGCAACTTCTTTGACAAGCTGTGCACCCATGTTCTCAAATGGATCTTCCAGTTCGATCTCTTTTGCAATGGTAACGCCATCGTTTGTGATGAGCGGAGCACCGTAAGACTTATCCAAAACAACGTTGCGTCCCTTTGGTCCGATCGTAACTCTGACAGTATCTGCCAACTGATCTACGCCTGCTTCTAATGCTTTTCTGGCTTCTGCGCCATATTTAATTTCCTTAGCCATAATTAAATCCTTCTTTCTTAATCTATTTTTATTCTACTACAGCAAGAATGTCATTCTGACGAACGATGATGTAATCTTCGCCTTCTAACTTTACTTCTGTTCCGGCATACTTGGAATAGATGACCTTCTGACCAGCCTTCACCTGCATAACAACTTCTTTACCATCTACCATGCCGCCAGGACCTACGGCAATAACCTCTGCCTCCATTGGCTTCTCCTGTGCTGCACTTGCCAGAATAATACCTGACTTTGTCGTCTCTTCTGCCTGACACTGTTTTAAAACAACGCGATCTGTTAATGGTACTAATTTCATTTCTATATACCTCCTTATATTTCTCTCATTCTTTGTTAGCACTCACTGTGCACGAGTGCTAACCACAACTCATATAATAGGATTCTAAGAACCAAGTTGCAACTTTAGTTACATCCAATAATTCCAAGATTCCTATCTTTATCTAACGTATACTCTTATTTTCTCACTTTTTCTTACGTTCTATACTTTTTGTCGTATTCATCAACCTTTCTGACAAGGGATTGTGAAAAAGTTTTTCCTGCACATTATCTGCAAAGGTCTCTCCGCTGGAATAGGCAAAACGACGGATGACATCCTTTAATACCTGTTGTTTTTCCACCGGCATGGCGGATAAGGTCTTGGATATATTGGACATCATGGTAAATTTGTTTGCTGTCAACTCATCCAGCGTCGTGGCTCCGGTCGATTGCAGGGTGCCAAATAAAATATTGACAAATTCTTCCCTCTCCTCCGCACTCAGACCATAGATCCAGTTCTTCAAGGTACGATCCAGCATGACAGAAGATTCGGATAGATTTTCCGCAAAGACAAAATGATTGCCAAGGACTTCCCAGGACATGGCATCATGCTGCATGGCTCCGGTCTGTGAACTCTTTACCACCCGATGATCCATCTCGTTTTCCAAAAGCATGCCGACAATGGAAGCCTCCGGTATGGTACTGACGACCCTGGGCATAATGCGCTCATACGCTTCCTGCGTCGTGATCTCCTTTAAAAAGCCCGGTCCATCATTGGAATAGACCCTTTCAATACGATCCTGAATGGCCGGCTGGCAAAAAGCAGATGCATATACGGCAAAGTTGCCTCCCTTGGAATGTCCTCCCACAAGCAGATCATAAGATGTGTCGCCATAGCAGTCATTCAGATACTGGGCTGCCCGGATCTGTCCCTCTGTCTGATAAAGGAAAGACATATTAAAGTCCTCTTTCCAGCCGACAATGGTATTATCCGTTCCGCGAAATGCCACATAGACCCTGTCATCATCTAAAAGGAAAGACACCACGGAAAACTGTGCCTGATTCGCTTCGTCGATCTCATTGACATAGTTCATCAGACGCAGATTCTGAAAACGCGCAGATGCCACCATCTTGTGCATCAGAAAAGGTGCGACCTTGGTGGTGGAATTTTTTGCCATGATCTCATCTTCTGCATACATAGAAAAGAAGCGGTCATGGGCTTCCTGGATCGTGATCCATTGTCCCTGTTTGTCTAAGCCCGGGACAATATCATCAAAATCTGTGTATGCCAGTTCTGCCAAGACCAGATTATCCACTTCATTGAAGGGATCCATCTCCATGGTAATATCACCACGCCAATCTAAGTAATCTGAAATATTTGCCATGCCAAAACTCCTTTCGAAAAAATCTTACACTTCTTCCTCTACTAAGGCAGATTTCTCCTCGCCCGGCTCCTTGCCATCCTGGTCTGCATCCGCGGTCTCACCCGGATCTTCATCCTCGGTATCTTCCTGGACCGCATCCTCAGAAATGCCTGTGACCGACTCCTGCTTATCCGCAAACCACTGGGTAGATTCTTCGATATTGCGTTCCAATTCCCGTTTGCTTTCCTTGTGATAACGCTTGGTCCTCACCCCGACAAAGCACAGGGATAAAAGTGCAAATGCACCAACCACGATCAGTATGCCATAGAATGCCGTCTCATACCTTGTTATCATATTCCCGATATCCAGCAATATGACAACGGATCCTGCTACGGAAAGCAGGGAAAAGATCAGACTGACGATCCAAAGATCACCATGTAAGTTCTTTAACTGGACGGTGTTCTGTAACATGACAACGCCCTCGATCAGAACCAGAATCCCCAGATAATTGGGTATGGAGTCCGCAATATCCTGTGCACGGATCAGATCGATGGCTCCTAAGATCACCACCAGCGTTCCAACCGAAAATCCATAATTGGTCGTCCTCTGAAATTCTTTATGTAAAAAGTAGCGGCTGATCATCCAGATGCCCCATACCAAAAGACAGGCACCGGCGCCATAGCAGAAATAGATCATCCTGACGGCATCCGTAAAAAGCATGATGCAGCCGACGGCGATCAGAAGGATCGACATAAAGACGATCGCAATATTTCCTACAACATTGGGATTATCCTGTTTGCTCATCCATTCCTCCCCACTGTCTTACAGTGTTTCTGCTCTTTCTGAAATATTCTTTTTGAAGTTGATCACATCATGGTTGTATTCTTTGTCGATGAAATCCGATGTGATGATAAAGTCAGCCGTTGCCTTGTTGTTGGCGATCGGAATATCATAGACCTGCGCGATACGGAGCAATGCCTTTACATCCGGATCATGCGGCTGTGCCGTAAGCGGATCGGAAAAGAAAATGATCAGATCGATCTTGCCCTCTACCACCTTGGCTCCCACCTGCTGGTCACCGCCCAAAGGGCCACTGTTATATCCGCGTACCGGAAGTCCTGTACGATCTGTGATCATACGCGCGGTCGTACCGGTACCGCATAAAAAGTGCTTCTTTAATTCTTCTTTGTGCTCCTCGCACCAGGCAATGATCTCTGCCTTTTTTCCATCATGTGCAATGAGTGCGATGTTCTTTTGCTTACCAATGGTAAGTGTGATCTTGCTGTCGTCCATAATCAGATCCTCCTTATGTCTCTTTTAAAAATGTCCTATAAATGTCTTATCTATCCCAGGCTTGCTAGTATGACAACGATAAAATTCGTCAGCCCGTGAGCCACGATAACGACCCAGAGTTTGCGCGTTTTGACATATACCGTTGCGATCGCAAGACCTACCAGAAATCCATATAAGAATTGTACCACATTAAAGTGCATGATACCAAAACAAAATGCAGAAATAATGACTGCAATTTTTTCATCATACCAGAGACGTAGCTGCCCACACACGATCCCGCGATAGACCAGTTCCTCCAAAATCGGGATGCTGATGCAATTCGCAAAGATCTTGGTCAAAAGCCCTCCCGCATAAAGCGTGGCATTCGCCTGCGCATAGCCGGAAGAATAAGCCACCAGCGGTGTATGGGAAATGATAAAGTTTAAGAGCAGTCCCAGTGCCACCACACCGAGGATATACAGACATTCTCTGGGGAATGTCTGCTTGTCCCAGATTTTTTCCGCCTTAACGATGGGGGCTTTTTTATAAATGCCATAGCAAAAAGGTATGGTCAAAAGACTGGCAATCCCCAGCAAAAACAAATGGCTGGCGTGTGCGCCAAAAAGCAAGCGCAATGCCACAAAAAAAACATTGTATAGCAGATAATATACCAGGATCGGATAGATGATCTGCCAGAGTCTGTTTGTCCGAAACTTACGCATTTTCCTTTTCCTTTAACATATAATAAAGATCATATATGGTACGCCTCCTGACCGGATGCACCAGTCCCGGTGCGATCTGCATGAGCGGTTCTAAGACAAACATGCGATTGCACATATCAATGTGCGGCACGATCAGGTCTTTGGTATGGATACAGGCATCATCATACAAGAGAATATCCAGATCCAATGTCCGCGGTCCCCAGTGGATCTCGCGCTTGCGGTCTGCTTTCGCTTCGATCCTATGTAAAAAGGCAAGCAGATCTTCCGGTGACAAAAGCGTTTCTATGGTCGCTGCCCCATTTAAGAATTTATCCTGATCCACATAGCCATAAGGCTCGGTCTCGATATAGTCCGAAACAATGACATTTCTGATATTTGGATCACTGATCAATTCTTCCATGGCATCCGTCAGATACTTTTCCTTATCTCCCATATTGCTTCCGATTGCAAGGGCTACCTGGTGCCATGCCTTTTCCACCCGAACCCCAACATTTTCAAATTCCATAGGGATCGGTGCATGTGGCTTTTTGATCTCTAAAACCAGTTTCTGTATGCCCGGAAACGCATACATCATAGAGGTTGCCAGTTCATCCGCCACTTTTTCCAAGAGATCATGTGCCTTTTCTGCAAAATACTTTTTGATGAAAAGACACACATTGCCATAATCTACCGTAGTTGACAGATCATCCGAATCGATTGCTCCGGCAAAGGAAGTGTCGATCAGACAATTCACAACAAAGATCTGTCCCTCTTCTTTTTCCTGTTCATATACGCCATGGTATCCAAATACCTCCAGGCCTTCTACTATGATCTGTTCCATTTTTACCTGCTTTCCCGGATGCGTTCCAGCATCTGAATCAACTCTACGTTCTCTTTGACATCATGCACGCGCACGAACATACAACCTGTTTCCACTGCCACAGCTGTCGTTGCCAGAGTTCCCACCAGACGTTTATCGGTCGGCACATCTAAGACATAGCCGATCACGGACTTTCTGGATGTCCCCAGTAAGACCGGATAGCCCAATGCCTTGAGCCGGTCCAAATTGGCGATGGTCATGAGATTCTGGTCCTGGGTCTTAGCAAAGCCCACGCCCGGATCTAAAATGATCTGCTCTTTTTTGATGCCGGCATCCAGTGCCCTTCTTACATCATCTTTCATCTGTTCGATAAAAAGATCGGCATCCATCTTCTCCGTGATCCGGTCCCGATTGTGCATAAGGCAATAGGCAAGACCGCTGTCTGCTACGATCTTTCCCAATTCCGGATCATACTGCAAGCCCCAGATGTCATTTAAAAGATCGGCTCCCGCACGGATGCCTTCCTTTGCCACGGCTGACTTGTAAGTATCCAGGGATACCGGAATGGAAAACTCCTGCTTGATCTTTTCGATCACAGGAAAGATACGGTCGATTTCTTCCTGATCTGTGATCTTTTCATGTCCCGGTCTTGTGGATTCCCCACCGACATCAATGATGGCGGCACCATCTTTTATCATCTGTTCTGTATGTTTTAAGGCAGCATCTAAATGGTTATACCTGCCGCCATCCGAAAAGGAATCCGGTGTCACATTTAAGATTCCCATGACATAGGTATGTCCCTCTTCCAAAAACTTCTGATCTCCTATGATCATACCAAACCTCGCTTTCTTATATCATAATCTTCCTTTATCTCAAAATAGGCTCTGTCGATCTTTTCTTCTTCCTTCCATTTGCAGGTCTTGCTTGCCGCACAGGCAAAGCACTCCCTTGAAAAATGATCCGCAAAGGAAAGCAATTCTCCCAAGGTCTCAAGCCTTGCGCGCTCTGCATAGCGAACTTTAACGTCCTGCCTTTTGCTGTGGCATTTCACAGCCGCACAGATCCTGTCCGTCTTAGCCTCATCATAGCCAATAGACAACAAAATCTCCTCTGCAAGGATCGCTGACGATTCTGCATGGGAGATTCCTTTCTGATACTGCATAAGGCGCCCCAAGTCATGAAACAAGGCAGCAAGCATGATCTCCTCTGTATCAATGGAAAGCCCATTTTCTTTTGCCAGTAAAATAGCGATCTGCCCTACCCGCAAAAAGTGCTCCATATCATGTCTGCAATATGCCCTGTCTGCTTCATAGTCCCTAAGTGCCTCATAGCATGCCTTATATTTCGGATGTTCTAAAACCTGTGTCACTGTGTCCATATGCCGTATCCAAACTTTATTTTACTAATTGAAAAAATCGATCCTGTAGCGCCGTATCTTCCGCAAAGATGCCTCTGGTCACATAACTGACCGTCTGACTGCCCGGCTTTTTGACACCGCGCATGGTCATACAGGTATGCTCTGCCTCAATCATGACCATGACCCCCATGGGATGCAGCTGCTCATTGATGGCATCCGCGATCTGTGCAGTCAACTGCTCCTGCAACTGTGGTCTTTTTGCAAAAACCTCGACCGTCCGGGCGATCTTGCTGAGTCCCACGACCTCGCCTTTTGGAATATAGGCTACATGTGCCTTGCCAAAGAATGGCATCAGATGATGCTCGCAAGTGCTGTAAAATACAATATCCTTTTCCAGGACCATCTCGTTGCCAGCCACATGGAAACGCTTGGAAAGCGGCTCCGCGGCATCCTGATACATACCGGCAAAGATCTCCTCATACATGCGTGCCACACGATCCGGCGTCTCTAAGAGTCCCTCGCGCTCCACATCTTCGCCCACGCCCTCTAAGATCAGGCGCACGCCCTCTTTTATTTTCTCGTGATCAAACATCTCTTACTCCTTTACAGATGCCTTTACTATCTTTTTAAAATCTCCCAGATAAGAAAGGGAACCAAAGGCTAAGATCATATCGTCCCCTGCCCTTCGTGCCTGATGCAGCGCATCCTCCAGACCAGAACAGGATACCGCTGTATACGAAAGTTTCTCTATGGTCTTTGTCAGATCTTCCGCTGGCAAGGCTCTGGCATTGTCCGGCGTAACCGTATAAACATGGCTTGCTCTTGGCAGAAGCAGTGCCAGCATTTCCTCGTATTCCTTATCCGCAAGTACACCCATTATATAAGTTATGGATGTATTTGTAAAATCCGAATCCAGCGTTTCCAATAATCTTTTGGCTGCGGGCAGATTGTGCGCCCCATCCATATAGATCAAGGGTTCCCTACAAAGGCACTCCATTCTTCCCTGCCAGATGGTCTTTTGTATTCCTTCTTTTACCGCTGCATCCGAGATGGTGACTCCAAGCCCTCGCAAAGTCCGGATGGTCTCTAAGACCAAGACACTGTTTTGCAACTGATAGGCTCCTTCCAGAGGCACCTCCACCTCCGAAAACTCCTTATAAGCATAACAGAGCGGCTTGTCTTGCTTTCGTTTTACCTGATCCTCATCACAAAAGACAAGTTCTGTCTGCCCTGCCTTTGCCACATCTTTTAAGACGGCTGCGACCGCCGGCTCCTGCCAGGTGGAAACTGCCTGCCCACCTGCTTTCATAATGCCTGCCTTTACCCGGGAGATACTTGCCAGATCCGGTCCTAAAAACTGCATATGATCTCTGCCGATCGATGCAAAGACACTGCACAGACTGTGGGTCAATACATTGCTGGCATCTGTCGCCCCGCCCATGCCAACTTCCATGATGACATAGTCACAGCCTGCTTCGTAAAAATAAAGATATGCCAGTGCCGTCTCCACTTCAAAAACGGTCGCACATAAGCCATGCTGTCTTTCAACTTCCTGCCAGGCATCCTCCAAGCGGTGCATATAGCCGGCAAACGTCTCCGCGTCTATATAAGTGCCGTCTATGGCAAAACGCTCTTCATAACAAAAGACCGCCGGGGATGTATAAAGTCCGACATGATAGCCCTGCCGGCATAGAATACTCTGCAACATAGCGCAGGTAGAACCTTTTCCATTGGTTCCTGCCACATGGATGACCTGTAAATGCTCCTGGGGATCGCCCAATTCCTGCATAAGCAGGCGCATGGCGTCCAGCCCTAAGACACTGCCTTTTTTTGCAATTTTTTCCATAAATGCTCGGGTCTTATCATCAAATGTCATTATTTCTTGACACCTTTCGTATCACGATTGCCAATATGCAGACGATTTAATACCACATCTTTTCCCTTGACTTTGACCGTTTTGCTATCTCCCGCATGTAAGAGATAGACTGCCTGTAAAAGATCCTTATCGGCTAAACGCATACCTCTGACACCGATCGCGCCCTTCTTCTTCTCCGGTATGGTTGCAGCATCAATGCGGAGGAACATCTCCTTTTCGCTTTGCATGACAATGCTATCCTGATCTTCTAATATGCCGACCAGCAGCAGACCATCCTCCGGTGCTAACTTGGTGGCAGCCGTGGTTCTCTTTGCCACATCAAACTCGCCGCCATCGACTATCTTTAACATGGATGTCCTGGTCGCAAATACCAGTTTTTTATCTTTTAACTCGGAAATGGAAGCAATCAAAAGACTTTCTTCCTTGCTCGCATCAAAGTTACTTACATTGTCCAGCGGCTGTCCCTTATCACGGAACTTGCCGAACGGCAGGTCTAAGACCTTGATCAGGTGCATCTGTCCCTGATCGGTAAAGAGTGCCAGTTTATCTGTATTTTTGCAGAAGATGATCTGTCGGCTTTCTGCCTCTGCCGCCTCTTTGTTGCGTTCAAAGGTAGGCATATCCACAACACGACCATAGGCAAAACGATCGATCATGACAGCCACATCCACTTCCTCGATTGGCTTTTCTTCTACCACAGCCTCTGCCACATTGTCAATGACCGTGCGGCGCTCCTTGGCGTATTCCTTTTTAAATTCTTTTAATTCCTTCATGATGACCTTTGCCATGGAAGCACGGTTTTCCAGAATATCGGAATATTCCTGGATATTTTTCATGGTCTTTTCATAGTCATTCATGAGCGCCTGGATCTCCAGACCGATCAGTTTATACAAGCGCATTTCCAAGATGGCAGTCGCCTGCCGCTCCGTAAAATGCAGTTTTGCGGCGTCTCTTTTGGACACTTCCGACTTAAAGCGGATGCCTTCGGTAATTCCCTCGACCAGACAGGCCTTTGCCATTTTCATATCTTTACTGCCGCGCAGGATCTCAATGATCAGATCAATGACATCACATGCCTTGATCAGACCTTCCTGGATTTCTTTTTTCTGGCGTTCCTTAGCAAGCAGGGTCGTATATTTTCTGGTAGCCAACTCATACTGGAAGTTGACATGATGGCGGATGATCGGGACAATGCCCATGGTCTCCGGTCTGCCGTCTGCAACCGCAAGCATATTCACGCCAAAAGTATCTTCCAATCTTGTCTTTTTGTAGAGCAGATTGCAGAGATTTTCAGCATCGGCTCCCTTTTTCAGATCAATGACGATACGGATGCCTTCTTTGGAGGACTGGTTGGAAATATCAACAATATCTGTCGTCTTTTTTGACTCGACCAGACCATAGACATCATTTAAGAACTTTCCGATATTGGCACCGATCATGGTATATGGGATCTCCGTGATGATCAGGCGTTCCTTGCCGCCCTTGACCTTTTCGATCTCTACCTTGCCACGCACCTTGATCTTACCGACACCGGTCGCATAAATGGCATGCAGGTCATCCTTATTGACTACGATACCTCCGGTCGGAAAGTCCGGTCCTTTGATATATTCCATCATCTGCTGGGTATTGATATCCGGGTCTTTCATATAGGCAATGACACCGTCGATCACTTCCCCAAAGTTGTGTGGTGGAATGCTGGTCGCCATACCAACGGCGATACCTTCCGCACCGTTAATGAGAAGGTTTGGCACCTTGACCGGAAGGACTTCCGGCTCTTTTTCCGTCTCGTCAAAGTTTGGGATAAAATCAACGACGTCCTTATCCAGATCCGCCAGATAACACTCCTGGGTCACCTTGTGCAGGCGAGCCTCGGTATAACGCATTGCCGCTGCGCCGTCACCCTCGATCGAGCCAAAATTACCATGACCTTCCACCAAAGGAAGTCCCTTTTTAAAATCCTGTGACATAACGACCAATGCATCATAAATGGAAGAATCGCCATGTGGATGATATTTACCCATGGTATCTCCGACGATTCTGGCGGACTTACGAAAAGGCTTATCGTAACGGATCCCCAGTTCGTGCATATCATAAAGCGTACGTCTTTGCACCGGCTTTAAACCATCGCGGACATCCGGTAAGGCTCTTGCAATAATAACACTCATGGCATAATCGATATAGGATTTCTCCATGATCTCCGAATATTCCATGCGAATCAGTTTTTCCTCTACTGCCATCTGTTCTTTCTCTCCTACTTACTATTTCAAACGTCTTATACGTCAAGCTGCGCATCTCGCGCATGCTCATAAATAAAGGCACGACGCGGCGGCACATCATTTCCCATCAACATTTCGGTCACATCGGATGCCATACGTCCATCCTCGATCTCCACTTTTTTCAAGATCCTGCGTTCCGGATCCAAGGTTGTCTCCCACAACTGTTCTGCATCCATCTCACCCAGTCCCTTGTATCTTTGCAGGGTAAAATTACCCGTGTGGGTCTTTCTGTATTTTTCTAAGGCTGCATCATCATAGAGATACTCTTCTTTTCCCTTGGATGGAATCGCCTTGTAAAGAGGCGGCATGGCAATATAGACATGTCCTTCATAAATGAGTTCCGGCATAAAGCGGTAGAACAAGGTCAAAAGCAATGTCGAGATATGGGCACCGTCCACATCGGCATCCGCCATGATGATGATCTTGTCGTAACGCAATTTGGTGATATCAAAATCATTGCCGTAGCCCTCGGAAAAACCACAGCCAAAGGCATTGATCATGGTCTTGATCTCGGCATTGGCAAGTACCTTGTCGATGCTGGCTTTTTCCACATTCAAGATCTTTCCACGGATCGGCATGATCGCCTGATACATACGGTTGCGCGCCATCTTGGCAGAGCCCCCCGCAGAATCTCCCTCCACGATAAAGATCTCACACTTGGAAGCATCCCTGCTCTCGCAGTTGGCAAGTTTTCCATTGCTGTCAAAAGAAAACTTCTGCTTTGTCAAAAGATTGGTCTTGGCACGTTCCTCTGTCTTACGGATCTTGGCTGCTTTTTCCGCACAGGAAATCACCGTCTTTAAAGTGTCCAGATTACGGTCAAAATACAACTGGATCTCGTCTCCTGTCACCTTGGCGGTTGCCTTGGAGGCATCCTGATTATCCAGTTTTGTCTTGGTCTGTCCTTCAAAACGCGGTGCCGGATGTTTTATGGATACGACTGCCGTCATACCGTTTCTGACATCTGCCCCGTTAAAATTAGCATCCTTGTCCTTTAAAATGCCAAGTTCCCTTGCATAATTATTGATGACTGTCGTAAAGACCGTCTTAAATCCGGTAATATGGGTACCGCCCTCTGCGTTGTAGATATTGTTACAAAATCCAAGAATATTCTCATGGAATTCATTGCAATACTGAAAGGCGATCTCCACACTGATCCCATCAGACTCTCCGCTGAAATAGACAACATCATGGAGTTTTTCCGCATTTTTGTTGATGTCTTTGACAAAGCCGATGATACCGTCCGGTTCGTGATATTCGATATGCTCGACCTCTTCTTTTCGTCTGTCCTCATAAATGATGGTCAGTTTTGGATTCAGATAGGCGGTCTCATGCATACGGCTCTTAATCTCATCCTCTTTGAAATTGGTCTTTTCAAAGATTTCGGGATCCGGCAGGAAATTGATCTTGGTCCCGGTCTTTTTGGTCTTGCCGATTGTTGGCAGCAAACCCTTTTCCAAAGCGATCACCGGATGTCCCTGCTCATATCTGTCATGATGGATAAAACCATCACGGGAGATTTCCACATCCATATAAGTAGACAGGGCATTGACCACGGATGAACCTACACCATGTAAGCCTCCACTGGTCTTATAGACACTGTCATCAAATTTTCCGCCTGCATGTAATGTGGTAAATACCACACGCGCGGCAGATACACCGGTTGCGTGCAAGCCCACCGGAATACCTCGTCCATTATCTTCTACGGTACAAGAACCATCGGCTTCCAGTGTCACCCGGATCGTATCACAGGCGCCTGCCAGATGCTCGTCCACCGAGTTATCCACGATCTCATACACCAGATGGTTCAAGCCCTTGCGGGATACACTGCCGATATACATGCCCGGTCTTTTACGCACTGCCTCGAGTCCCTCTAATACGGCAATACTGCTCTCGTCGTAAACGTTCTTTTTCGCCATTTCCTAACCTCTCTAAAAAATTGCCGAAAGAAATGCGCCGAAGCCATGCTTGGCGCATCCTTTTGCACTTATTATAACTTTGAATAGCCAAAGCCATTGACCATGGCTTCGATCGGTATGCCCTTCTTGCAATACGGGCATTCATGCGGTGCATAGGTCTGATAGCCCGGCAGATCATCCGTAGTAAAGAGTGGAAATACCTCGGTATTGCCAACCTTGGTCATAGTACCAAAGATGGAAGATACACCCACGATATTGCCACCGTAATACTCAATACATTCCAGACTTCTGCGCACGGTCTCGCCTGTCGTCATGGTTGCCAGCAAAAGCAATACATTTTTCCCCTCGATCGCCGGACGGATATTTTCACGGAAAAGCAACTGGTTGATGCTGTTGACTTCCGGAGACACGATATAAACCGTCTCATGCTTGTTGTTGTTGGCAAAATGCCCCTTTTCCAGTTCCTCTGCCAGATAAGCACCCAATACCTCGGTACCATCCATGCAGACAATGGTATCTACCGTCGTCACATGATGCAGCATCTTGTTCTTGATACTCCTAGCGGCTTCTCTCGCCTCGTTGGCACGTACCTTTAAGCGTGTCACATCAATGTAATAGTTGATGTGTGACGAACTCGTTGCGAAATGCCCCGGTGTCGCGTTTAGTGTAATGGTATTGTCATCCTTTGCATAAAACTTGACCATACGATCCCGAATACTCTTTACTGCCTCTCCCATAATGCATACCTCCTACATTTTACCGGTAGATCCAAATCCACCTTGTCCCCGTTCTGTCTCGTCTAAGTCTGCAACTTCTTCAAATTCTACGGAAAGAAATGGCATGATGACCAGTTGTGCGATCTTTTGTCCCGGCGCTACGACGCGTTCCTCCTCGCTGTCATTATGTAGTGCCACCTTGACCTCTCCACGATAGTCTGCATCGACCACTCCGGTACAGTTGGCAGGACGAAGTCCCTCCTTGGCGGAAAGTCCGCTTCTGGCAAAAACACCTCCAAAATATCCTTCCGGCACTGCCAGTGCAACACCTGTGCCGATCATTTTGGTCTCATGCGGTGCAAGCCTTGTCTCCTCTGCAATATCCGCAAAGAGATCATAGCCTGCTGCCCAGGCACTTCCTCTCTCCGGCATTTTTGCGGAAGATGTCAGTTTTTTCCATGCTATTTTCATTCCATTTACTCCTAAAAAAGAATTGCTATTTACAATGTAACACGATTTCATTTGTTTTTCTAGTAGCAGCTACATCGATCACACGCTGATTGCTGCTGCCACGCCAATAAAGACTGGTATCTTTCTTTTCAACGACAAATTCTCCATCTACCAAAACATCCACATATTCCATGACCGGAAGATCCTGGATCGTCTCGTAAATAAAACCGGTATAGAGCCATACGGTCTTGTCCGGGAATTGCTCTTTTACCTCTTTAGCAAGCAGGGTCACATCTTCCCGGTTGCCAAAAAAGAGGGGATCTCCGCCACTAAAAGTGATACCGGAAATATAATCATGATCCAGATTCTCAAATAACTCTGCCTTTGCCTCTGCATCAAATTCCAGACCGCCATTGGGATCCCATGTGATGGGATTCTGGCAATCCTTGCAACAATGATCGCAGCCGGCAACCCATAAGACCACGCGCAGACCGTCGCCGTTTAGCATATCGTCTTTTGTTATATTATGATAACGCATTGATTCCACCTATACTACATACTCTTTCTTTCTGCTATTTCTGCCATCTTGGCGTCATTTAATCTGGTATCTCCCTTGACTCTGGAATAGGAAAGATAACCGTTCATACGCTCGATCTTGGTCAGGTTCTTGCTGCCACAGACCGGGCATACATCCATATCCAATTCCTCATGACCGCAATCGTCACAATAAGAAAGGGAAAGGTTGACGCCCTCATAAAATCCCATATCCATGGCACGGCGCACCAAAGTCTTGACCGCCTCTTTGTTGTAGCCGATCGGGTATTTTACATACTGGATCTTGCCACCATTGGAAAGTTCCCAGAAACGATATTCCAGATCCTGCTTCTGGATCGGGGTGATATCTTCTGTGACATGGCAGTGAAAACTGTTGCTGACATATTCACGATCAGATACATTTTCAACGAGTCCGTATTTCTTGCGGAACTGCTTTACCTGTAAACCACAAAGGTTTTCTGCCGGTGTACCGTAGATGGCATAAAGATTGCCATCTTCTTTTTTGAACTCATTAATCTTGTCGTTGATATGTTCTAAGACTTCCACGGCAAACTGTCCGTCTTCCACCAAAGACTTGCCGTTGTAAAGTTCCTGCAATTCGTTGAATGCGGTAATGCCAAAAGAGGCTGTGGCAGTCTTTAAGATTGGTTTGATCTTGTCATTGTATTTCAGATGTCCGCCATAGAAACCGCCTTCGCAATATGCCAATGGATTGGTGGATGCACGCATCTCGCCCAGATAAGCATAGGTACGGATGTGAAGTTTGCGGATGAGTTCCAGATAGTAATCCAGCACTTCGTAAAAGTCGCGACTCTCCTGTCTTGCCTTTGCCAGGATCATTGGCAGGTGCAGGCTGACGGCTCCGATATTGAATCTACCGACAAAGACAGGGCGATCCTGATCGTCTGCCGGATACATACCGCCTCTTTCATACCAAGGAGAAAGGAAGGCACGACAGCCCATCGGACTGATGATCTCTCCGTATTGCTTATACATGCTGGCAATATAGCCCTTGCCTGTCAGACTCAGCCAATCCGGATACATGGTCTTTCTGGAGCATTCGATCCCCGCCTCAAAGACATCTTCCAATTCCTTGCCCGGTCCATGTAAATTTTCATCATATAAAAATACGATCTTCGGGAAAAGTACCGGTTTCTTGTGTCCCTTTTTGCCCTGTCCGTTCATGCGGACACGGAGCATACAGATGGTCGCCATCTTGGCAAAACGTGTCCGTCCGGTTCCGGCGGTCACCGTGATAAACGGATAATCTCCACGGCTGCTGGCAACGGTATTGAACTTGTACTCCCAACCCTGGAAGCCCTGTTCAAAGTCACGTTCTACATCTGCCATAGCAGTCTCTTCAGCCTTTTCCTGAGAAAGTCCCAGTCCCGTATATTTTTCTACATACTTGGCAAAAGAAATCTCTGCATATTTATCTAAGATCAGGTCAGCACTCGGCACGGTAAATCCACCATACTGCTGGCTGGCAGCACTTAAAACAATATCTCCGATCACGTCAAAGGCAACATCTAAGGATTTTGGTTCATTATACCAGATATTTCCCATCTCAAAACCGCCCTCTAAGACCGCTTTGACATCAAAAAGACAACAGTTCATGGTATCACGTCTGGCTGACATATCGTGGATATAGATATAGCCGTCACGGATGGCCTGGATCTCCTCTGTCGTCAGGAAAAACTTCTTGTATAATTCACGGTTGAACTCGTTAAAGATCAGGCTTCGCTTGGTCGATACCAAAGCCGAGTCCGTATTGGCATTCTCTTTATCGCCGATATACATGATGGACTGGCTCTTAGTATATACGTCATCCAGCATCTGCACGAAATCCTGCTTGTAGTTACGATAATCCCTATAACTCTTGGCTACGACCGGATTGACTCTTTCCAGTGCGCCCTCTACGATATTGTGCATCTGTGCGATCTCGATACGGTCTATCCCAAGTGCAAATACCTTTTCTTCTACGAACTGGCAGATAAACTTTTCTTCTTCCTCTGTAAAATTGATCAGTACCCTGCATGCAGATTTGTTGACTGCATCCACTACTTTTTGTACGTTAAAATCCTCTAATGTCCCGTCTTTTTTTACTACTTTTATCAACGTTTACGCCCCTTTCCAAATATCTATATGTCGATATAACGTATTCAAAACATACTATATCTTGTGCTCTGTTTTTCCATTCTAGCATTACAGAAAATGGCAGTCAATAGGTTTTAGGCAATCTCTGCTTTTTTGTCACGTTCCATAAGACTGCGCACGGCAAGGCGGGGATCCACGTCATGAAATAAGACCTCATTGACCTGTTCTATGATAGGCAGGCTGACCTGATACTTCTTCCCCAGTGCCAGTGCCGCCTTGGCAGAATAGACACCCTCCACGACCATATGCACCTGTTCCATGGCTTCCTTTGGACGCATGCCCTGTCCGATCAGCATACCAGCCTTACGGTTCCTGCTGTGACGGCTGGAACAGGTCACGATCAGATCTCCTGTACCGGCAAGACCACTCAGGGTCTGCGCCTGACCTCCCATGGCAAGGGCTAAGGAAGATATCTCTTTGATGCCTCGTGTGATCAGGGCTGCCTTGGTATTGTCCCCATAACCCAGACCATCGGACATACCGGCAGCCAGGGCAATGACATTTTTTAAGGATGCGCCGATCTCGATCCCGGTCACATCCGTACTGGTATAAACACGGAAATTATCATTCATAAAGGCATTCTGCAAAAATTCTGCCACGACCATATCGCGCGAACCTGCCACCACAACGGTCGGCAACCCCTTTACGACTTCTTCCGCATGGGATGGACCACTTAAAACACCGATCCTGGCACTCTTTCCCAATACATCCTCTAAGATGCCGCACTGAGTCAATAAACTGTCTTCCTCGATCCCCTTGGAAACACTGCAAAGGATCTGGTCTTTTTTTATATAGGGCTTGATCTTTTCTACCGTCTCTCTGGTCGCCGTGGAAGGAACCGCTAGGACCAGAAGATCCTTGTCCAAAACGCAGGAAGAACGATCCCAGGTCAGGCTCATTTCCTTTGGCAGCATGACTCCCGGCAATTTGTCGCACTCTCCCTTTGCCCGCATCTGCTCGATCTGTTCCCTTCTGTGTCCCCACAGACTTACCTGACATCCGTTATTCTGTAATAAGATTGCTAAGGCGCATCCCCAACTTCCTGCACCAATGACACCAACTTTCATTTTCTGCTCCTTTACATCCATGAAAAAGAACCCTGCTAAGAGCAGGATTCCTTGACTGATTTGCTAGTCTCGTTTTGATTTAAATGAAAACTTATTTTCATTGCCTGCCAAGAGCCGCTTGATATTGCCCCGATGCAATACAATGGCAAGGATACAGGCAAAAGATACTAAGATCTGGGCTTCCAGAAGATCCGACGCTGCAAATGCCAGCCAGCCCTTAGCACCAAAGATCCAGATCTGTACCAAAAGTCCCAGTGCCGCCAAAATAGAGCCCAAGGACACATAGCGTGTGATCGCCACTGCCAAAACAAAAATCAGAACACAAAGCGGCAGACACTGCGGAAAAAGGGCTAAGATCATACCAAAACTACAGGCAATGCCCTTGCCTCCCTTAAACTTCATAAAGAAAGGAAAATCATGCCCCAATATAGCACCCAGCGCACCATATAATTCCAGCAGAACAATATGTTCCGGGTAAGAAGTGCGAAAGAGCAGCCAGACGACTACCACTGCCGCAACACATTTTAAGCAGTCACATACCAGTGTAAGAGCGCCTACCTTGATGCCTAAGATACGCATGGTATTGGTCGTACCAATATTGCCGCTCCCCTGTTTGCGGATATCTACGTCTTTTTTCTTGCCAAAAAGATAGCCCGATAAGATCAAGCCAAAGGCATAGCCGATCGCAAGCGCGACAAGCCTCATCACTTCCATAATCAGTCGTCCTTTCTCTCGCGGATGATAAACTTAAGGGAAGTCCCCTCAAATCCAAATGCATCACGGATACGGTTCTCCAAATATCTGGTGTAGGAGAAATGCATCAATTCCTTGTCATTGACAAAGATAACAAATGTCGGCGGCTTTACTGCCACCTGGGTCACATAGTAGATCTTGAGACGCTTGCCCTTGTCGGACGGTGGTTGCTGCATGGCAACTGCCTCCGTCACGATCTCATTTAAGACACCTGTTGCAACACGCATGGAATTATTCTCGATCACGGCATCAATGGTCTCATAGATCTTTGGCAGACGCTGTCCCGTCAAAACGGAAATAAACATGATCTGCGCATATGGCATAAAGGATAAGGTCTGTCGGATCTTTTCCTTATGCTTGTAAATGGTCTTGTCATCCTTTTCGATGGCATCCCACTTGTTGACTGCAATGATGATACCCTTGCCACGCTCATGTGCGATTCCGGCAATCTTGGCATCCTGTTCTGTCACACCCTCGGTCGCATCGATCATCACAATCACGACATCTGCCTTTTCTACGGCAGCAACGGCACGGATGATACTAAAACGTTCCAATTCTTCCTTGATCTTACTCTTACGGCGCAATCCTGCCGTGTCGATAAAGATATATTCCTTGCCGTGGAACTTGACCTTGGTATCGACCGCATCTCTGGTGGTTCCTGCCACATTGGAAACGATCACACGGTTCTCGCCCACCAGACGATTGACCAGAGAAGATTTGCCTACGTTCGGCTTGCCGACGATTGCAATCTTTGGAATATCCTGATCCTCGTCTGCTCCGGCATCCTCCGGGAAATGCGCGATCACCTGGTCTAACATATCACCCAGTCCTAACATGGATGAGGATGAGATCGGGATTGGATCCCCGATACCCAGATTATAAAATTCATAGACATCTGCCATGTATTTTTCAAAACTGTCAACCTTGTTGACTACCAAAACGATCGGTTTTTTGGAACGGCGCAGCATATCCGCCACTTTTGCATCGGCATCCACCAGTCCCTGTCTGACATCTGTCATAAAGATGATGACATCTGCCGTATCAATGGCGATCTGTGCCTGCTCCCGCATCTGGCTGATGATAATATCCTTTGATTCCGGCTCAATACCACCGGTATCGATCATGGTAAATTCATGGTTCAACCACGTCACATCTGCATAAATACGATCTCGGGTCACTCCCGGCGTATCTTTTACAATCGAAATCCTCTCTCCTGCCAAGGCATTGAACAAAGTAGACTTTCCTACATTTGGTCGTCCTACAATGGCAACTACAGGCTTACTCATATTTTCCTCCATCTATTTATAATGTAATTAACTGTTTCACGAGATCTTGTCCGCTTGATTTTACAATATCTACCTTTACTTGTAAAGCGTCACTTAACTGGGCGACCGTCACATCATCCAGGAAATCCTGTTCCTCGGCACGCACCATATTCTGCGGCAAAAGCAGATGGCTTCCCAAAGGCTGATCTTTGAGTTGTGCCATCAGATCCTGTCCGGTGATCAGACCGGAAACCGTGATCTTTTCGCCAAAGAAATCATTGCGGATCTCATAGACATGTACGGTGACCTTTGGGAATTTCTCCATAAATTCCTGACACAACATACGGATAAACGGGGCTGCCAGTCTTCCCGTTGCGATCGCACATTCCTTTTTTCGCATAAAAGGATGTTTCTTTTCCGCAGCCAATGCCTCACGGAACTCATCCATCAAAAGCCGGATCATGCCGACACCATTTTCCAACTGGGTATAACCGTCATAGCGTTCTTCCGTCGGCAGGTCATAGCCGGCGATCAGATACCATTCATCCGATGCCTGCACAAAATGTGTGCCATACTTTTCAAAACTGATATCCTGCCATTTGTGGATGGTGGCAAGTACCTGACACGCTTCCTCTCTTTCGAAAGGTTCTAAAGGATATAATCCCTCCCGAAACTTGGTCAGCCCCACCGGCACCACAGACATACTCTGCATCTGCGGATAAAAGGATAAAAGATCTCCAATGGAGCGATCCAGTTCTGCTCCATCGTTTTCCCCCTTGCACAAAACGATCTGGGCATTCATCTCAATATCAGCATCCGCAAGCATCTTGATCTTATCTAAGATGTCTCCGGCGAAACGATTGTGGAGCATCTTGCAGCGCAGTTGAGGATTGGTCGCCTGCACAGAGATATTGATGGGTGCCAGATGATAATGGATGATACGTTTTAGGTCGTCCTCTTTCATATTGGTAAGGGTCACATAGTTGCCCTGCAAAAAGGAAAGTCTGGTATCATCATCCTTAAAATATAAGGTGTCCCGCATGCCCGGTGGCATCTGATCGATGAAACAGAACATGCATTTATTGTGGCAGGACCGGTAATCATCCATCAGTCCATTTTCAAAGGTAATACCCAGATCCTGCCCCTCCGGCTTTTCTATATGCACAAGTTTCTTTGTCTGATCCGGCTTTTCGATCAGCATATCAAATGCCGGTTCATCTTCATAGTAATAATAATCAAAGATATCGATCAATTCGACACCGTTGATCTCTTTTATGATATCCATCGGTTCCACCCCTGCAAGTGCCGCGGGACTCCCCGGTCTTACAAAAGCAATCTGATGTGATGTGCTCATACATCTGTCCTCGTCTTTCTCATCACTCGGTAAGCATCAAAAATGCTCCCAGATTTCCTCGTTTTCCCTTGCTGGCTCTGTGCGAAAATAAAAGACTGCTGTTGCAGCAGGTACAAAGCCCTGCAAGTTCTATATGGTCTTTCAGAACGCCTGCCTCCGTCAATACGATCTCATTGGCCTTCCACAGATCCAACTGATATTTACCGGGCGCACCTGCCTGTAAGATCTCCTTTTCATGGATCGGAAAAGCAGACATAAATGCCTCTGCCACATCCGCACTCACTTCATAGCAATCCTGACAGATGGATGGGCCAATGGCACAGAGCAGATCCCCCGGGCGGCTTCCAAAGGCTCTTCCCATGGCTTCTATGGTTGCCTGCCCCATGCGCCCTACCGTTCCTCTCCAGCCGGAATGAGATAGTCCGATCGCCTTATGCACCGGATCCACAAAATAAAGGGGTACACAGTCTGCATAGAAAGTGGCAAGTAAGACACCCGGCTGATCCGTGATCATACCATCCACATCCTGATAATCGCGTGGGCGCGTGATCCCTTTTCCTAGATCTTCCCTCCCGACCTGTCTGATATTGGTCGTATGGGTCTGGTCACTCGTTACGATATGGTCTGGGGTCGTTCCCAGTGCCCTAGCAACCCTCCCATAATTTTCTAAAACTGCCGCCTCGTCATCCCCTCTGGTAAAACTCAAGTTCAGACTTTCATAAATACCCTTGCTGACGCCGCCTTCTCTGGTCGTAAACATATGCCGGATGTAAGGCAGTTTCTCGTAACTTGAAAAGGAAAGATAAGGCAGTACATATCCTTCCTCTGATCTGTAGGTTCTTTTTTCTATCATAAGCCGATATAAGGAAATGCATTGGTAAGAAGTGTGATCTCGTCCTTTAAAATGGCAACGACATCAAAGCGGATCTGTAGATCTGCCAATGGTTCATGCGTCAATAGGAAATAATCCGCTACACGGCAGATGACCATCTGTTTACGTCTGCCAACTGCCTCCAAAGGATTGCCGGCACTGGCATCCTTGCGATACTTGACCTCTACAAAGCAAAGATAATCTCCGTCTCTTGCCACGATATCGATCTCCCCCTTGCGGTTGCGATAATTCATGGCAAGGATCTCATAGCCTTGCCCTTTCAAATATTCCGCCGCTTCTTTTTCATACCTGCTCCCCACACTTCTTTTATTTGCCTTCGTTCCTATTTCCTCCCGTCTAATTTTGCTTTCACTTTTTCCATACCGTCCACAAAGACCAGTATCTCCGCAACGACCTCATATAATTCCGGTGGAATGGCTTCTCCAATGTCAAACTTGGATAGGGTATCTGCCAGTTTTCCATCCTGATAAAAGGGCACATCGTTTTCCTTGGCGGATTCTATGATCTTTTCCGCTACATGTCCCTTTCCTGTCGCTACGATCTTTGGTGCAATGTCATTTGGATCATAGGATAGGGCGACCGCTGTCTTTTCTTTTGAAAAATCCTGAGGTTTCCACTGCTTATTTTCCATACTTATGCCCTCACATCAAAGGAATAACGATGTACTTCGCCACCGCTTTTCTGGTCCGCCTTTAAGAAATCTTCTACAAAATCTATCTTTTTGGCATCCTGCTCCAATTTCATACTGCAAGTATATCCCTTTTTCTCCAAACGTTCGGTCAAAAGATGCATATTCTCCTCTAAAAGCGTGAGGCTGTCTGCATCCTCTAAATACCAGTTGGCAGATACATTTTTGTGGAGCATCTTGACGGAAATATCCACACCGCCCAGATAATCCATATCAAAATGCAAAAAAGCCGTCAGTTCGTCATCTGCGCCCTTGTCACGCCCTCCATTGC
>CAVGHS010000018.1:29848-30215 GCA_963629085.1 bacterium | reverse complement strand
CCTTTTCTTTCTTGTCAACGAAACCAACCTGAACTGCTTCATAACCGTCATTCTCAACTGTCTTGATCTGTGTTACAACACAAGGACCAGCCTGCAAAACAGTTACAGGAGTTAAAACTCCATCAGCATTGAAGATTTGAGTCATTCCGACTTTTGTTGCTAAAATAGCTTTCTTCATTTTCTTTCCTCCTGTTTTTCTACAGCGGATCGCCGTACTTACTCGCGGACATCTACTCGCTAGACTCAACCATCGCTGTCGCTCGGTTTCATCAATCTCCTAGATGCGCCTCGCACTAAGCTCAACCTTCGCTTACGCTCGCTTTCGCTAAGTTGCTTTCGGTGCGATCATCCTAGAACAGGCAATATA
>CAVGHS010000018.1:0-29838 GCA_963629085.1 bacterium | reverse complement strand
AAAATAGCTTTCTTCATTTTCTTTCCTCCTGTTTTTCTACAGCGGATCGCCGTAGCGATCATCCTAGAACAGGCAATATAAGTGGAACATAAATGTTGCTTCTATATAAACCTATACCGGATTGTTAACCTTGTTAACTTCTTACTTCATCTTGATATCGATGTAAACACCAGCTGGCATTTCCAGTCTCTGCAATGCATCAACTGTCTTCTGGGTAGGTGTCATGATATCGATGAGTCTCTTATGAGTTCTCTGCTCGAACTGTTCTCTGGAATCTTTGTACTTGTGTACCGCTCTTAAGATAGTAACAACTTCCTTCTTTGTTGGAAGTGGTACCGGTCCACTCACCTGTGATCCGTTTTTCTTAACAGTCTCGATGATTTTCTTAGCAGATGCATCAACTAATTCGTGATCATATGCCTTGAGTGTGATTCTCATAACCTGAGTTGCCATAAAAAAAGTCGCCTCCTTCGCACTTATTTCAATAGTACGACAAGCGGTGACTGTACACTTCTCCGTGTGTGTCCTAAAGATTAACACACGTGCCTCTACACAATGGTAGACTATATTTTGTACAGTGACTTGTCGCCAGTTTCCTAACTTGACATTCGCTCCACGGAAAACCTGCCAGATTACTATGGTGATAATCGGCAGCAACCTCACGCTTCAACGCTATCAATGTCACAGCAACATCTAATATACATGATAAAATCAATACTTGCAAGGTTTTTTGAATAAATATTGTATTTTTTCACATACAATATTTCCAGTGGCATCTTAGCCTTTCTTCATATATAATATAGAAGCAATAAAAAGAATGCAAATCAAATGATACGATAGATAGAATGCGAGGAATCATTATGTGGATAGCAGACCATTGGAAAGAATACGAAGTCATCGACTGCTCCGGCGGCGAGAAACTGGAACACTGGGGACAATACACCCTGCTCCGTCCTGACCCACAGGTCATCTGGAACACACCGAAAAAGGTGCCTGATTGGAAAAAATTGAACGGGCATTATCACCGTAGCAAAAAGGGCGGTGGCGAATGGGAGTTCTTTGATCTGCCACAGCAGTGGAGCATCACTTACCAACTGCCACACACCGCTAATGACAATCTCTATGCCAACCATAACGGCAGGCTGACTTTTCATCTGAAACCTTTCAGTTTTAAACACACCGGTCTTTTCCCGGAACAGGCTGTCAACTGGGATTGGTTCTCCACGCTTATATATAATAGGAAGAAAGAGCAGCCGGATCGCCCGATCAAGGTCTTAAACCTCTTTGCCTATACCGGTGGCGCTACCATCGCTGCCGCTGCTGCCGGAGCCGCTGTCACGCACGTTGACGCATCCAAGGGCATGGTCACCTGGGCAAAAGAGAACGCTGTGTCCTCCGGGCTTGCCGATGCGCCGATCCGCTGGATCGTTGACGACTGCAAGAAGTTCGTAGAGCGCGAGATCCGACGCGGCAATCATTACGATGCCATCATTATGGATCCCCCATCTTACGGACGCGGTCCTAAGGGCGAGATCTGGAAGATCGAGGATGCCATTTTCCCTCTGATCGAGTTATGCGCCCAGTTATTGACAGAAGAACCTTTATTCTTTTTAGTGAATTCTTACACCACAGGCTTACAACCTGCCGTGTTGCACTACATGATCTCTACAGCATTGCAAAAGTATGAGGGCAGTGTAGCCGCAGAGGAGATCGGGCTCCCTGTTTCCTGCAACGGACTTACCCTTCCTTGCGGAGCCAGTGGCAGATTTGCCGGAAAGGATCTTGCGACCTCACTATAAACCCAGATACGACACAAGGAGTTTGACACCATGGAAAAAGTTTTAATCATTGATGATAATGGCATAAACCTGCGGACAGCAAAAAAGGCTCTCGATGACTACTACGAAGTCGTCACCGCCAATTCCTGCAAAATGGCTCTACGCTACTTAGAGCAGCACACCCCCGACATCATACTCTTAGACATCCAGATGCCGGAGGTAGACGGTTTCGAGACCTTAGAAGCCATCCGCTCCCTGCCGCAGACCGAAGATACACCTATCATCTTTTTGACAGCGCAGGATAATGCTGCCGACGAGATCCACGGTCTGGAACTTGGTGCGGTTGATTACATCCACAAGCCTTTACAGCCCCAGATCATGCGGATGCGCATCCGTACCCAGTTGGATCTGGCACATTATCAGGATCATCTGGAAGAGGTCATCATGCAAAAGACGGAGCAGGTCACACGCGTAGAGACTGCCCTGGTTGCCAGTTTAAATGATCTGCTGGAAATCCGGGACGGCATCACCGGCTCCCATGTCAGACGTACGGCAAGATATTTTGAGATACTCTTAAACGCCTTAGACAAGGCTCATACTTTCCCGGATGCGATCACGCCGGACTACAAGGCAAGATTGCTCCGCGGCGCCCCACTGCATGATCTGGGCAAGGTCGGTATTTCTGATAATACGCTTCTAAAACCTTCCCGTCTCAGCCCGGAAGAAATGGAATTTATGCGCCAGCATTCCACCTTCGGCGGTCAGGCACTGGCGCATGCCGTTGAGATTGTTGGCGAGGACAGTTTTTTGAACGATGCCCGCGATATGGCATACTACCATCACGAAAAATGGGACGGCACCGGCTATCCAAAAGGGCTTGCAGGCGATGATATCCCCCTCAGTGCACGTATTCTGGCTGTTGCGGATGTCTACGATGCCCTGACCAGCCAGCGCAGTTACAAAGACGCTTTTTCGCATGAAAAAGCCGTCTCCATTCTCTTAGATGAAGACGGCAGATCTTTTGATCCTCGTATCATGCAGGTCTTTCGTCAGATCACTGACCAGTTTGCTCAGGCTAAAGCATCTTTTTCTTTCGAAGCCAAAGCATAACCACGATACAAAGCAGCAGCGTGATCACACAGATGATCGCAAATCCATGCGGCGTGGACGAAAACGGCATCCATTTGCCACCGACGTTCATGCCCCAGAGTCCCGATATGATCGTCGGGATGGACATAACGATCGTGATCGCTGCCAGATATTTCATTACATTATTCAGGCGATTGTTGATGACCGTCGACATCAGTTCTCTGGTACCATTGATGATGTCACGATAGATCTGTGTCATCTCGATCGCCTGCCTGTTCTCAATGATCACATCCTCTAAAAGTTCCTGATCCTCTGAATACTGACGGAGTCTCCCATAACGTGTCAAACGATCCAGAACCACGCCATTTGCCCGCAGTGATGTAGCAAAGTAGACCAGATTGGATTCCAATTCATGCAAGTCGATCAAATCCACATCCTCGGTATTCTGATCGATCCTCTCCTCGATTTCGGTACGCTTCCTGTCAATACTGCGCAGCAGACTCTGATAGACCATGCAGGCATTGTATAAGATCTGATAGGTAAAGCGCATCTGTTTTTTGGTGGAGAAATCGCGCACACGCTGTTCCACAAAGGAACGCAGTACGGCAGTCTCCTCCGCGCATACCGTGATCACCACGTCTTCCGCGATCAGTATTCCAAGCGGGATTGTGGTATAGGAATGACGGTTGTTACGCATCTCGGCAGATGGGATATCCACCAGGATAAGGGTATATTCATCTTCCAGATTGATACGGGAACTTTCCTCATCATCGAGGGCAGCCCGCACATCTGCGATATCCATATGAAAACGATCGCTGATCTCTGCACATTCTTCCAATGTCGGCGCGGTAAGTTTTACCCAGGCACCGGTATCGAACTGATCTATTTCGGAGATGATACGGTTGTCCGTTCTATAAATGTTTATCAATTCTGTCTACCTCCTACTTTCCAGCAACTTTTCGGATCACTTCCTCAAAATGCTTTTCATCGTATATCACAGGCACCGGATAGAGCGGATTGGCTTCCTGATCTGCCCAGACTGCCATCTGCGCAATGTCCTCCTCGCGGATCTGTGGCAAATGCTCCGGTATGCCCATATGTTCATTCATTTGTCTGATATGACCGATAAATGCCTTGGCGCGTTCTACCTCTGTTCCCTCACAGGCAACCTGAGCAAGAGTCGCAAGGCGCGCTAATTTGCCATAGACCGCCGATCCATAGTCTTCTAAGACGATTGGAAGTACCACGGCATTTGCCAGACCATGCGGCACATGATAAAGTCCGCCGATGGTGTGCGCAATGGCATGCACATTGCCGACACAGGCTCGTGTAAAAGCAGCCCCCGCCTTAAAGGACGCGATCAGCATTTCCTCTCTTGCCTCTAGGGAATCCCCCTGTTCATAGGCTTCCGGCAAAAATTCCATGATGGCAGAAACTGCCTCCTCGCTATACTCGATCGTCTCTTCCGTGCGGTAAGTCCAACTCAAATACGCCTCGATAGCATGGGTCAGGGCATCCATACCGGTCGCCGCCGTGATATCCGGTGGCAGGGATACGGTAAGGCCGGGATCCATCACGGCATAGTCCGGCACCAATACCGGATCATTGATGGCATACTTGTGATTCTCCTTGTCGTCGGTCACAACAGCCGCAATGGTCGTCTCCGATCCCGTGCCTGCTGTCGTCGGCACAGCAACAAAGAAAGGCACCTCACGTCCCACCTTCAACTGTCCTTTCATATCCTGCAAAGACTTTTCCGGACGTGCCACACGCGCCGCCAATGCCTTCGCCGCATCCATGTTGGATCCTCCGCCAATGGCAATGATGCTGTCACAGGCATGATCCTGATAGATCTCATACATTTCCTCGATCTGCGAAATGCTGGGATCCGGATGTACCTGGTCATAGATGACCGATCGCTCCGAAAGATCACTATAAAGATCCTTCAAAAAGCCGCTCTTACCGATACGCGGTCCGGTAACGATCATGGGTGCCCAGACACCTGCCTGTTCCAGAATCTCCGGGATGCTGTGAAAACTATCCACGCCCTCTAAGCGTTCCGGCTCCTTCCATTTGACGACCTTCATTCCAATATTATAGATCCATTGATATACACGGCAATATGCCTTTTTTATACCCATATTTATCCTCTCATAAATGCTTCTAATTCTAATGGTTTATGTAACAAGACCACATGTGGCAGGGTCTCAAGCAAAGATTCCTCACGAAATCCCCATGCGCACAGGGCACAGTCCACGCCGGAATTTTCTGCTGTTGCCGCATCCACATCCGAATCTCCTACATACAGAACATGCGGTTTGATCCACGTCAGCCAGTCTGCCTCAGACAAGGCATCCTCGCCGCCCATACGTACCCATGCCTGATCCGCGTAGACCTGACGCAGTCTGCGCAATGCCTCCTCGACCGGGGCAGCCGCCGGCTTTCTCTGACGGATACCGTCATCACCTACCGCAACACGCACATGGTTCTTGAATACGTCCCGCACCAGCACATCTACGGACTCCTGATTCTTGTTGGTCACGATCGCCATCGGCATATCCTGTTCCTCATAATCATGCAAAAGTTCCATCACACCATCATAAGGTCTGGTCTTGATCTGATTGTGGGTCAGATAATAAGCCTTGAACATGGCAAAACCTTCTTCAAAACGCGGGTTCTCCTCCCCCTGTGGCGTTGCCTTGACCATGAGGGTACGGATGCCGTTGCCTACGAACTGGCGGATATCCTCCAAAGGATGCAGGGGATAGCCCATCTGTCCCATGACATAGTTCACGCTGTCTGCCAGATCTTCCAATGTATTTAAAAGTGTTCCATCCAAATCAAATAAAACAATATCGTATTTCATCTTGTGTCTACCTTCTTTCTTCATCTTCCTATCTTACCACAGGCAGGCAAGAAAAAAAACCACCTCTGTCTCACAAAGGTGGTTTCTATATACCGTCATCCCACAGCGCAGTCAGGGACGACGGGGCAAAAGTCAGACGAATGTCCGGATAGCATAACAAACATCCGCCATCTGCTTATCAAATTATTTGGCATCGCTCTTTCGGATCTGCTCTCTGACCTTTAGGATCATAGAAGGGCTGACCGAAAGTTCATCAATACCCATTTTAAGGAATGTATCTGTCAGAGTCACATCTGCACCAAGTTCACCGCAAATACCGACCCAACAACCTTCCTTGTGTCCATTATCAATAATCATCTGCAACATCCGAAGGATTGCCGGATGGTGTGCATCATAGATGTTGTCCAGTTTCGGATTCTGCCGGTCGATCGCCAGTGTGTACTGGGTCAGATCGTTCGTTCCAACAGAGAAGAAGTCAACTTCCTTTGCCAGAAGATCCGAGATCATGACTGCCGCAGGAGTCTCGATCATAATACCGAGTTCCACGTCTCCATATGGGATCCCTTCTGCCTGCAATTCCTCCTGTACCAGGGCACACATCTCTTTTGCTGCCTTGACTTCATCCACAGAAATGATCATAGGGAACATGATGGAAATATTTCCATAATAGGAAGCACGGTAAATGGCACGCAACTGTGTCTTAAAGATCTCCTTACGGTCTAAGCAGATACGGATGGCACGATACCCCATTGCCGGGTTCTCCTCGTGTTCCAGTCCAAAATAATCTACCTGTTTATCCGCTCCGATGTCAAGGGTTCGGATAATGACCTTCTTGCCTGCCATATTCTCTGCGACTGTCCGATATGCCTTGAACTGCTGTTCCTCGCTCGGATAATCATCTGTTCCCAGATACAGAAATTCACTGCGGAAAAGCCCGATACCACCGGCATCATTGGCAAGTACGCTTGCCACATCACCGACACCACCGATATTGGCATAAAGGGCGATCTTCCTGCCACCTTTCGTAACATTCTCCTTACCCTTTAATTCCTGTAAAAGTCTTGCCTTTTCTACTTCTTCCTGACGAAGTGCCTCATACTGCGTCAATTCTTCCTCCGACGGATCCAGTATAAAAATGCCATTTCTGCCATCCACGACAGCCATATGCCCTTCTGCATCCTCCGGATAATCTACTCCAATAAGCGCCGGAATATTCATGGTCCTTGCCAGGATCGCAGTATGCGAATTGGTAGATCCATGTCGTGTCACAAAGGAAAGTACCTTGGACTTATCCAATTGCACCGTCTCACTCGGTGCCAGATCATCTGCCAGAATAATGACCGGCTGATCTCCCAGTCCTGCCTGCTCACTGCCACCCTGTAAAATATGGATGACACGGTTGGAAATGTCCTTGACATCCGCCGCACGCTCTCTCATATAATCATCATCCATGGCTGCAAACATTTCGGCAAAATTATCCCCTGTGGTTGCCACAGCATACTCTGCATTGATGCCCTGGGATGAGATCATATTGGTGATAGACTCCACATAATCCAGATCATCCAGCATCATCTGATGAACTTCAAAGATGGCGGCATTTGCCTCGCCAACTTCCTTTAAAGCCTTTTCATACAGGGCTGCCAACTGGCTCTTTGCCTGCTCTTTTGCCTGGGTAAAGCGCTTGATCTCAAGATCTGCATCGCTTACCTTGGTGCGCTTTACCACCTGATCTTTCTTTCCAAAGATCTTGCATTTTCCGATTGCTATTCCGCTAAAAACGCTTTTACCTTCTAATTTCATATTCATCGCTCCTTTTATGTTGCTGCGCCAACCTCTTATGAGCGCTTACCGCTATCCTATCTTACAGATTTTCTTCCAAGAACTTTCCAAGTGCTTCGATGGCTGCGTCCTCATCTTCGCCCTCAGTCTTTAAAACGATTTCCTGTCCACATTTTACGCCAAGTCCCATAACACCTAAGATTCTCTTGGCATCTACTTCTTTTCCATCCTTTGCGATGGTAACTTTACTTGTAAACTTTGCTGCTTCTTTTACCAAGACACCAGCCGGTCTTGCATGGATTCCTTCCGGATCTGTGATCGTGTATGTGATTTCTTTCATGATATTTTCCTCCTTATGATCTTTTCTATTTGAGATGGCAGCGGAAGCAAGTTGTTTTCTGCTTCCGCCCATCTATATTCTTAATTAAACTTCCTGTGCGTCTTTCTTGATAAAGCCAAGCATGACGGTTGTGACGATGGAACCGATGACCCATGAAAGGATGTAAAGCAAAGGCTTGCCAACGGTTGCAAATACGAAGATACCGCCGTGTGGAGCCATTAGGGTACATCCGAAGAATGCACTGAGTCCGCCTGCAACACCGGCACCGACCAAGGTACATGGGATCACATGGGCAGGGTCACTTGCTGCGAACGGGATCGCACCTTCTGTGATGAAGGAACATCCCATAACAAGGTTCGAAACCTTGGAAGCACGCTCAGCCTCAGTAAACTTCTTCGGGAAGAAGTGGCAGGCAAGGGCAATACCGATTGGTGGAACCATACCACCGACCATGATAGATGCCATGGCAATGTAGCATGCCTGGACTGCCGGATCACTTGACTGTGCACCGCTAGCCATCAGATCTGATGCTGTTGCAAGCATTCCTGTACCAAAGACGTAGGCCGCCTTGTTGATCGGGCCTCCCATATCGATCGCCATCATGGCTCCTAAGAGACATCCTAAGAGAGTGATCAGTCCTGCCTTGGCAAGTGCTGTCAGCATGGTAGAAAGTCCTGTGTTGATCAGTCCGATGATCGGGTTAAAGATGAAGCACATAAGGACACTCACGATAAACATACCTACGACCGGATAGATCAGGGTCGGCTTGATGCCCTCCAAAGAATCCGGCAGTTTTTCGCACAGTTTCTTGAGTCCTAAAATAATATATCCTGCAAGGAAACCTACCAGAATACCGCCTAAGAAACCGGAAACCGTAGTACCGCTATGTTCTCCCTGGAAAGCGAAGCGACCAACAAAATCGCTAAATCCGGACAGGCTGCCCCAATCATAATCCGTAAAAAGCGCGTTACCGTTGGATGCCAAAAGACCTCCGGTAAAACCAACCGCAAGACCCGGACGGTCTGCAATGGAATAAGCAATGTAGCCTGCAAGTACCGGAACCATAAGTCCCATAGCAAGACCACCTACATATTTAAAGAATGCAGATACCGGTGTGCAGGAACCAAAACTTCCGCCACCGATGGCGCCATAGCCCATCAAGGTATCGATCAAAAAGGCGATCGCTGTTAAGATACCACCACCGATAACGAATGGAAGCATATGCGATACACCGTTCATCAGATGTGTATAGATCTGATGTCCTACACTGTCTGACTTTCCTGTCTCGACCTTTGTCTCTTTCTTAGCGGCACTTGCATGATAAGCAGGTGCATTCCCTTTCATCGCACGGTCAACCAATTCTGCTGCCTTGCTGATGCCGTCTGCCACCTTGCACTCAATCAGTGCCTTGCCGTCAAAACGATCCATCGGCACCTTGGTATCTGCTGCAACGATGACTGCCTTTGCAGAGGCGATCTCTGCATCTGTAAGTACATTCTTAGCTCCGCCGGATCCTCTGGTCTCGACCTTGATCCGACATCCTGCTGCGGCTGCTGCCTTTTCCAGGGCTTCTGCAGCCATATAAGTATGTGCAATACCGGTAGGGCATCCGGTAACAGCAACGACAAAAGTCTCTTCTCCCACCGGTGCTTCTGCCACCTCTGCCTTGGCTTCTTCTTTTTCTTCCTTGTCAGCCTCAGCCAGATCGATCACATGTAAAAAGTCCTCCGGACTCTTTGCCTGCAAAAGGTCCTTGGTAAACTGCTCATCCATCAACAGAACAGACAGACGGCTAAGTACCTCCAGATGCACATTGTCTTCTGTATTTGGTGCTGCGATCAAAAAGATGATATGCACCGGTTCTCCGTCAAGCGCATCATATTCTACCCCCTGTGGCACGACCATGGCTGCCAGCCCCGGTGCTGATACTGCATCAGACTTGCAATGTGGGATTGCGATCCCCTCTCCGATACCTGTCGTCCCTTCTTCTTCTCTTGCAAAAACCCCCTGCAAATAAGTGTCAGGATCCGCGATATTGCCACGCTTGCACATCAGATCTACCATCTGTCTGATGGCATCTTCTTTGCTCTTTGGTGCCCCCTGCAACTGAATGCTTTCTACACCAAGCAAATCTCTCACTTTCATGTGTGATTCCTCCTTTTACCTTTCCTATAAAATAATGCTTATTGCATTACTTCCCGATACTATGCATCAAAGCAAGAACCTGATCCCTGGTTGCCAGTTCTTCTGAGAATGCGGATGCGCTTCCCGCACACAGTCCCATATAAAATGCTTTGGCATAATCATGTTCTTCCATATATCCTGCGAGGAAACCTGCTACCATGGAATCCCCGGCGCCGACCGAATTGACAACCTTGCCCTTCGGTGGCATACTCTCAAACCTCTGTCCATCCTCTGTCAGAAGGACTGCTCCGTCTCCCGCCATGGAAACCAGAACATTGCGTGCCCCACGCTCCTGTAACTTTGCGGCATAGGCAAAGACTTCTTCCTTGTCCTCCAACTCCACGCCAAAGATCTCACCGAGTTCGTGATTATTGGGCTTGATCAGAAATGGATGGTAGGGCAATACATTTACCAGAAGATCTCTGGTCGCGTCCACAATGATGTGCAGTTTCTTGTCAGCCAGGTGTTTCATAATGTCCATATAGATATCGTCCGGCATGACATCCGGTATGCTTCCGGCGAGCACTAAGACATCCCCGTCTTGCAAACGATCCAACTGCTGATACAACTGTTTGATATGGTCCTCAGCGATCGCAGGTCCCTGTCCGTTGATCTCCGTTTCCTCATTGGAACGAAGTTTGACATTGATACGGGAAATCCCATCTTCCACCCGGATGAAATCTGACTGTACGCCCCATGCATCCAAGAGCCTTACGATCTCCTGCCCGGTAAATCCTGCCATGAAGCCAAGTGCGTGACTATCATGCCCCAGATTTTTCAGCACCATGGAAACATTGATTCCCTTGCCTCCCGGATAAATGATCTCCGTCTTGGTACGATTGACGCGCCCCAGCGTGAAATTATCTACTGATACGATATAATCCAATGAAGGATTAAAGGTCACTGTATAGATCATTCTCCCACCTCCTTAATATTTGAAAAATCCCTATACTTTTTGATTATCTGATCCGTTAAAACGGTTGCATCCGTGAAATCTCCAAAGGTCACGGTGGATATTTCGCCAAACTTGCTGGCATCTGCCAAAACATAAGCATCCTTGGTCTGTGCCATGGCTCTGCGCTTGATAAGCGCTTCCTTGACTTCCGGTGTGGTAAATCCCTGTTCTATCGTCAGTCCATTGGTTCCGAAAAACCCCTTGGTAAAATTGTATTTGGCGATGGAAAGGACTGCCTCCTCACCGACAATAGCATCCGTTGTACCCTTGAACTCACCGCCCAAAAGATAAACGGTACAGCCTAAGGCTGCCAGTTTTCTCGCATGACCGATGGCATTGGTCACGTACATGGCATTGCGGTTCAACATGGGATCGATCATCATCTCTGTTGTGGTTCCCGCATCCAGATAGACCACATCGTGATCGCCGATCAGGCGTGCGGCATAGCGGGCGATCGCTACCTTTTGCTCTACGTTCCGCTCCTTGCGTAACTGAACGTCATCATCCTGTGTCCGATAAGAAGCAGCATCTTTCATCATGGCACCGCCATGCACCTTGATGAGTTGTCCTCTGGCATCCAGACTATTGAGATCACGACGGATGGTCGACTCCGATGCATCCAGCCGCTCCATGAGTTCTGCCACGGTCACCGAGCCACTCTCTTCTAGTATGTTCAATATCTTTGCAAATCTTTCTTCCGCTAACACAACTTCACTTCCGTTCAACTTCGTTCAAAATCATTCATTTGATGATTGTATTATACAATCACATTCCGTCATTTTCAATCATTTTCCGCCATAAAACTTCAACAAATTTCCCATGTCGTTTTTGTATATTATCCATAATTTCCGACATTCTATACAAAAAATTGGGCAAAAAAGAGTGAAGGTCTGAAAAACCTTCACTCATCCTTCATTTTCCGTCAAGTTTCCTTTATAATTTTCGCTTTAATAGTCCACCTTCAAGAGGCAAAGCCCCTTTGCCGGTGCTGTCGGACCTGCCACCTTACGGTCACACGCCTCCAAGATCTCCCCGACCTCTTCCGGTCTTATGCGTCCCAGACCGACTTCGATCAGAGTGCCTGCCATGATACGCACCATATTCTGCAAAAATCCCGTGCCATGAAAGGTCAGATACACATATCCCTTGCGCCTGCGTACAGTGATCGTATCAACGATGCGGACGGTAGACTTTTTCATACGGCTGTTGCCGCAAAAACTCTTGTAATCATGCTTTCCTTCCAGGTAATGCGCCGCCTCCTGCATGGCTTCCACATCCAATTCCTGATCGAGTGGTGTGTAATACTTGCGGTCAAAGACCGGTTTGACCGGACCGTCAAAGCAGGTGTACTGATAGGTCTTTCCCACCGCCTTGTATCTGGCATGGAAACGGTCAGCCGCCTCCCGCACCTCCAGTATGGCAATATCATCCGGCAGGTAGCGGTTGGCATAATCACGGATCTCATCCGGTGACATCTGCGTATCCAGATGCACATTAGCAATCATGGCGCGGGCATGTACACCTGCATCTGTACGCCCCGCGCCAATCACGTCTACCATGTCCTTATCCACCATACGGGCAAGGACTGTCTCTATTTTTCCTTGGATAGTCTCGCGATCCGGCTGGTGCTCCCAGCCGAAATAGCGCGAACCATCATAACTGATCTTTAATTTGTAATTCTTTTCCATTATACTCTCTTGAAGCGATTCACCTGATCGTTCAGCTGCTGGGAAATCGCCTGATTGTTTTCTGTTTCTTCCTGGATCTTGTTCATAGCCTCTACCAAAGAAACGGCATTCTGTGCCACACCTGTGACATCCTGTGCGTTCTCATCAATAGCAGTAGAGATATCATTGATACCATTGTTCATATCCTCAACCGTATTGCGGATCTCGTCTGTCTTGGCTGCGAACTGTCCCAATACTTCATTAATGCTGTCTGCATCTGCCTCGTACTGCTCTACCACCTTAACAAATCCGTCGTAGTCCTGCATAACTTTTTCGTCGATAAAGGCAAGCATATTCTGTGAATTGGATGCCAGTTTCTCAACGGAACCGATAACCAGTTTGGAAATCTCCTGGATATTGTTGGCAGTCTCACGGCTGCTGTCTGCAAGTTGTCGGATCTCATCCGCAACTACGGCAAATCCCTTGCCTGCCTCGCCGGCTCTTGCAGCCTCAATAGACGCATTCAGAGCAAGTAAGTTGGTCTGGCTGGCAATATCTAAGATCTCGCCGGTCAGTTGTGTGATCTTTTCTGCACTGCGGCTCTCCTCCACGGCATCTTCTACCATACCGCGGATCTCCACGATACGTCCGCTGGTCTCATTCTTGCCGGAGATCGTCTCAGCATGGAGATTCTGCGCACGGTCCTTGATCTCATGTACCAGATCCACACCACCGCTGGCACTCTCTACCATATTCTGTACTTCTGCCAGGATAGCATCGCTACCGGAAGTAATGGTACTAAGAGTCGCTGCGATCTCTTCCATGCTGGCTGCCATCTGCTGCATAGCGGCAGATACATTGTCTGCATTGGCTGTAGAAGAATCTACGGAATCCAAAACTGTCTGTGCAGAAGATGTCATATTGTCCGCCTCTGCCTTGAGATTCTGCATGACATTCTGCAACTGGTCTAAAAAGCCGTTCATGCCCATTGCCATCTGACCGACTTCATCCCCGTAACGCACTACGATACGTTCGGTCAGATCGCCCTCGTTCTTAGAAATCTTGTCAGAGATCTGACGGATCTGCTCACCGGACTTCTTGGTCGGACGAACGATGGTCTTGTAAACGATCAGAACCATGATGAGGATGATAAATACAACCACGCCGGAGCAGATATAGTTGATCTGACGGATACGGCTGATCGCCTGTGTATTGGTCTTTTCGATATTGGCTAACTCGGTATTAAACAATTCCTCGAAGTCGCCCTGTGCGATCTGCACATAAGTATAAGGTCCACCGAGGGCAGACAAAGTATTGGAAGCCGCCTCGATATCGCCCTGTCGGCACTTGGTCAGGATCAACTCTGCGGAATCTAAGAAATCCTCCATCTTGACTTCCCATGCATCCACACGGGAGATCAATTCCTTGTCGCCTGTCTTCTTGACACATGCCTTGGTCGTATCCATATCGTCACGCACGGTCTGGATCGCTGATTCCAGGCTGGAGTAGTTGACATCCTTTGGACGGTTGACACAGGACTCTGCGTACTTTGCCGTCTGCTGATAAGACTCTGCGGTATCACTCTTTGCCTGCTCTAACTCCATATAGACATTGACCAGTTTGTCGTTGTTCTTTTCTACTGTGCCAAGAATGGAAATGTTGGCAAAAACAACGATCAAAAAGGAGATCCCCATGACCGCCATGCAGGAATAGATCTTCATACCGATACTGGTCTTGTGTAACCTGCCCGGCTTTTTCTTTCCTGTCTTAGCCTTCTTGCCGCGAATCTTTGCGGTCTTTTCCTCTTTTGTTTCTGTTTTTTCTACACGTTCCTTCTCCATAATACAGCCCCTTCTCACTATGTATTATCTATGATGTTTTATTATATAGTTTCCGACAAAAAAAGACAAGGGCGATCCACAGATCGCCCCTGCCCATTCTATTCGTTTCGTATGCTTTTATTTTTGCTTTTCTTTCTCGGTACAAAACGAAGTACCGTCGTCACTGCTAAGAGTGCGATCAGGATACCGCATACGATATCCACTGCCATCGTGATCTTCTCTGTATCGGAAGGTTCATCCACGAAATCGGTTCCCGGCATGGCACCAAGCATTGCCTTGGAATTTGCTACCGTATAAAGAACGCGGTGCATAGCCTCTCTCGCATAGTGATAGGTGGCTGTATCATTCTTATCAAAGTCGAATCGTGCAGAATCTGCCAAGTAGGTCAACTTGATATCTCCACCTGCCTCGATCATCTGATAGCCATCCATGAATACACCGGTATTGGCATTGTCTGTGATCATCATGCCGTTGAAGGCCCATTCATTTCTGGCAATACCGGTCAGGAGTGCGTAAGAACCACCCGTCCAGGTATAACCGATACGGTTAAATGCGGTCATGACTGCCTGACACGCACGGATCTGTCTGGTCGCATTCTCATAAGTACCATCGCTCTTTTGCTCCAGATAGTTGAGTTCTACATCGCCCAGTTTCATACACATCTCAAATGGCTTTAAGTAGATCTCTCTTGCAGACTGCTCATTGAGCCATGTTGCAAGTCCGTACTGTCCGTCACGGTCGCCGCGGTGATCTTCCTGATCATTAAAGGCAAAGTGCTTGATATAAGCATATACGCCCTTGGTCGCTGCTCCGTAAACCTGGTTGGAAGCAACGGCTCCGGAGAGGTATGGATCTTCAGAATAATACTCGCCATTACGTCCGGAGAACGGTGTACGATGGATATTCATAGATGGTGCATACCAACCGTCCATACCACCGATAATTGCTTCATTACCGATCATGGTTCCCATTTCTCTTGCCAGTTCCTGATTCCAGGTCTGTGCCAGCGTCATGGAATTCGGATAATATTTGCCGGTTCCGCCATAGATCAGTCCGTTTGCAGAATCTGCATCGGTACAGAATGGCATATCAATGGAATCAATATACTCAATACCATAACCGGAAAGACCGATCGTATTGTAATAATCTTCATAAGTCAGTTCGTCCAAAAGATCATCCCACTGTGGATCATCAAAATCAAGTCCACGCATCTGGATCAGGGTCAGACCATTCTTCTTTCCGTAAACGATCTTGTCGTCAAATTGGGATGCATCGACCGGTGAACCGGAATCAAAGGAATCTAATGCCTTTAAGCCGTCTGCATCAATGGTCTTGCTATAGACATAAGATGCAGGATTGCCGTCCTCGTCACTGCCATTGATCTCATTGCCCCAGGTACTGATCACATCGGTCGGCTCCCCATCATGGGTCGGGAAAGTTCCCATCCAGTCACTTCTGGTCAGATAGGTCACATCGCCCTTGGCATCATCTAACTGGTTGGTGATCTCTGCGCCACTGTAGGTATCCTTAGCATAAGTTGTCAGATCGGTATCTGCATTCTCCGGCTCATAAGTAGTTACCATCGAAGCATCCCCGGCTTCTGTCATGCCATCCGCGGTCGTCTTGCCCTTTGCTGTCAAAATATTATTGGTGGCTTCATGCGCATCTTTTGCAGCGGTAATGTAGTATGTGCCCGCATCTAAGATATAGGTCTTTGCTCCATTGGCATCATATGCCTTGAACTGTTCTTCATCAAAGGTCATGGTGACAGTCTCAGATGCTCCCGGCTCTAAGACAGATGTCTTTCCGTATGCCAGGAGTTCTACAGCCGGCTTCTCCACACCATTTTCCTTGTCATAATCGGTGTATGGGCTTTGTGCGTAAAGTTCTACGACATCTTTTCCCGCAACAGATCCTGTATTGGTCACTTCCACGGTAGCGGTCGCGCTGCCATCTTTCCAGGTGATCTGTGGTGCGCTCCAAGAGAAGGTCGTGTAGGAAAGTCCATAACCAAACGGATAACAGACTTCGGATGCATAGTCATAGTCTCCTGCATTGCCCTGTCCTAATACCACATCTTCATAGCGTGTCTCATAGTAACGGTAACCGACATAGACACCTTCTTCATAACTGATATAGTTATATTTGGTTGCATCGCCATTTTCATCATAATACTGATAGTCACCAAAGTTCTGTGCAGCCGGTGATGCAAGCACATCTGCCGCAAAGGTATCTACGGTTCTGCCGGATGGGTTGACCTCTCCGCTCAAGATCTTTGGCAAAGAAGAAAGACCGCTCGGTGCTAAGACAACCGACTTGATATTGGCATAATCATTGACCCAATCCAACTCCAAAGCCGCATTGGAATTGACAACCAATACGACATTGTCAAAATTATCATTTAAGTAGGATAAGATCTCCAACTCCACCGAATCCGGCTCCAGATAAGACTTGGTCTGATCCTCTGCCTTGTCGGTGTGATTATACATAGAACGCGGCATATCACGTCCTTCACCAGCCACTCTCTTTAAGACATAGACTGCGGTCGTACCGGAAAGACTGTCTACCACCTTATCATCTGCCGTGATCTTTTCCAATGGACACTCATTGATGGCAAAGTCTTCTTCATCACCAAAACTGATAGAGCCTGTACCCAGTCCATAGGAAGATCCATCGCCCTTGTCATAGAACTTCCAAAGGGTCTTATTGACGGTATAGCCATCTGCTTCAAAATCCTCTTTCAGACTGCCACTGCCGTATCCCATGATACCGGCATGTGTTGTCACGGTAACAGCATTTCTGCTAAAGAAACTGATCGGCGTATCCTTAGAAAGCGGAAGTGCATTATCCTCATTTTTCAAAAGTACAATGCCCTCATCCGCGATCTGGTCTGCCAGGGCATCTTCTGCCGCTCCGATCTCATCCTCCGCATAATCACTCTTGTTGTAGTCCAAATCCAATCCCTTGGTATCTACGCCGGAGTTGTCGATCACAGAGTCATTGGCTCCCATCATGGCGTTTACCATACGATTGTTGTCGGTCAAAAGAGTGTTTGCAGCCACAATCGCTGCGACCATGACCGCGATCAATATCAATGATATAACGGTCTTGATGATCTTGCTTCGTTTTGTAGGCTGCTTCTTTTCCTTTTTCCTCATAACGAAAAACCTCCTTCTTACATTTTGCAACAGCGCACGTAAGGCTGCTTTGCATCTTTGTAAAAAAGAGGTTAGCATACTTTTTCTTTTTGTGAACAATGTGTGTCCTGTTCTGTCATTTTTGTGTCGTAATCGGTCTATCGACTGCGCGGGATGGTGATACGGAGAACAAAAATATCCTGTCCGGTCTCTAAGGTCAAAAAGCCCCCGTACTTCTCCGCCATGGTACGGATGCTCTCCATACCAAAACCGTGATAGTCCTTATCTGCCTTGCTGGTCTGGGGCAGACCATGCTTAAAATGCAGGGCTTCGCTATATGGATTTTCAATCTGGATAAAGATCAGATTGACCTTTTCATGGATCAGGATGCTGATACAGCGCTTTTCTTCCTCCACTTTGCAGTTTGCCTCAATGGCATTATCCATGGCATTGCCAAAGAGGGTATAGATGTCGATGGCATCCATAAAAAAGAGGAGTCTGCCATCAATGATCCCATGCATTCGGATGCCGTTTTCCTGACAGACCAGGCTCTTTTCGGTCAGAACGGTATCCAAGATAGGATTGCCGGTATGTAAGATAGAGTCATAGATCATGACGGATTTTTCGATAGAATCTACTACCTGCCGGCGTTCTTCCGAATCCGTGATGTTGCGGAGTCCTGCGATCTGGTGTTTCAGGTCATGGCACTTACGGTTGATCAGTTCGATATTTTCCTTGGACAACTCATACTGTGCCTTATTCATCATAAAGAGTTGTTCCTGCGCCGCCATCTCCTTTTGCAAATGCCACTGCGCCATATAATTGCGCTGATAGATCATAACAAAAAGACAGCAGACCAGACCATAGATCCCGTGCAGGGGCTGAAATCCCCAGAAACTTGCAGCCAGACTCATAACAAGCACGATAAATAAGGTAACCAAAGTCATCCAAAGGGATGTGATGGCATCTGTCTCATAATGATGATTTTGCACCATCTTCTTGGCAAAGAAGAAGTAAAAAAAGACATAGGCTCCCAGATGGATGAGCAGGTAGCAAAGATGTGGGCTTTCCGCGATCCGGCTATGCGTTATGTGATTGATCAGGACACGGATGCAATATGCCACATGTTCTGTCGCATAGCCCATGGTGATGCAAAGCACTGCCTCCTTAAAATCGACATCCATACAGAACCAAATGCCCAAGAGCATACCCAAGAGCATGACAATATAAAGCGTGGCATAGGCAAACAGGGACAAAAGTGCCCCCACTTCCCCCGTTTGGCGCAATGGGATCTGCGCGAGCGCATGGGGAAAGACCTGCATCCACACCGCCTCTGCGACCAAAAGCACGCCAAAGGTCCAGACACACCGCCAGCCGCTTTTTCGTACGCGCAGCGGCAACATATAGACCAAAACTGCCAGAAACAATTCCATGGGAAAGATCAACTGATTGATAAGTGCCATCTGCTCCTCCTATACCTCATACCCTGCTTCCAAATAGTGACTGAGTTCCTGTAAAAATGCTTTCTTGCGGGACCTGGAAAAAGGCAGATGATAAGAGCCTACCTGCACATCATCCTTATCCACACTGATCACATTTTTCAGGTTGACCAGATATGCCTGATTGCAGCGGCTGAAATGGTAGTCTGCAAACTCTTTTTCCGCTTCTGCCATGGAAGAACGCATGGTATAAGTCTCGTGCGCGGTCACATAGTAGACATTGTGATTGCGGACTTCAATATATAAAATATCGTCCGAGGACACCTTTTCCTTGCGTCCGTCCTTTTGCAGCATGACATATTTCTTTTTGCCCTGCTTTTCCACAACACCGATCGCCTTGGTCAATTTGGGCTCAAACCTGCCGTAATCGATCGGCTTTAAGACAAAGTCCAGCGCATCCACTTCATAGCCCGCCACCGCGTACTGTGCCATGGTGGTGATGAAGATGATGACGACCGCCTGGTCCATGCTGCGGATCTTTCTCGCCGCCTTCATGCCATCCAGATGTTTCATTTTGATATCCATAAGCAGGATGTCAAAGCCACCGTGATAGTCATCTACCAGATCCATCCCATCAGAAAAGACGCTTGTGGTAATGTCAGCAAAATGTTCGCTGCGATACCGCTCAATATAGGAAATCAGGGTATCCTGATATTCTTTTTCATCCTCTACAATTGCAATTCGTATCATGTAAAATCCCCCAAAAATATTTCCTTACTTCTTTGCGAACTCCGGTCTGCGCATCTCTGCCACAACCAGCAGGGTGCAGACGATCGTCGCCACCAGATCCGCGATCGGCCCCGCATACATGACCCCGTCAATCCCCAGAAAACGTGGCAGGATCAAGAGCAGTGGCAGAAGAAAGATGATCTGTCTGGTCAGTGACATAAAGATACCTTTTTTCGGTTTGCCGATCGCCGTAAAAAAGTTGGCAGAGATCGGCTGCATAAAGCACAGACAGATAAAAAACAAAAACTTGCGGAAAAAGTTCACGCCAAAATCAAAGTAAAGTTCGGATCCGTTGCCAAAGATAGAAATGATCTGTCTCGGAAATACCTGAAAAAGTACAAAGGAGATCAGACAGATCACTGCCGCACTGCGTATGGCAAGAAAATATGCCTTTTTCACACGGTCATATTTTCCGGCTCCGTAATTGAAACTGACGATTGGCTGCAAGCCCTGTGAAATACCGATGACAAACGCCATGACGATCATGGATACCTTGGCAATGATACCGGAGCAAGCGATAGGGATAGACTCGCCATAAATAGACAGACCGCCGTAGTATTTTAAAGTACGATTGAGCACGATCTGTACCAGCATCATAGCCAACTGGTTAAAGCAGGGTGCTGCCCCAAGCGATACAACCGAAAGGACGACCTCTGCCTTTGGCGGGAAAGCATCCTTATGCAATGACACCGTCTTATAATGTGACATATAAAGGATAACCATGATACTGGCAATGACCTGTCCGATCACGGTTGCAGCAGCAGCTCCTGTCATGCCCCAGCCAAAACCAAAGACAAAGAGGGCATCTAAGACCGTATTTACCACAGCACCGACAATATTGATCGCCATGGTCATCTTCGGGCTGCCGTCTGCACGCACCAGATGTCCGCCTCCGGTAGACAAGATCAGAAAAGGGAAGCCCAGTGCCGTGATCCTCGTATATTCCATGGCATAAGGCAGGACTTCTTCCGGCGAGCCGAAAAAGCGCAGAAGGGGTGCTAAATACAAAAGCGTGATCGCAGACAAAACGACACCCAATACCAACATGACGCTAGCCGAGTTTCCAATATATTTACCAGCACCCTTGCTGTCTCCCCGCCCCAGGGCAAGATTAAAGGTAGATGCGCCGCCGATCCCCATCAAAAGAGCAACCGCCACGCAGGAAGTGTTGAGTGGGAAGGCGATATTGGTCGCCGCGTTTCCCAACTCTCCCACCGCATTTCCGATAAAGAACTGATCTACGATATTATAAAGGGAAGATACCAGCATAGCAATGATGCTGGGGATAGCAAACTCGCGTAGTAGTTTATTTTCCGGGACATATCCTAAAGGATTGTCCGATCTGATTTCCTTTTCCATAAATATGACCTCTTTTCCATTTTATTTTACACAAATTCTTCTGATTTACCAGCAGGAATGAACAAATGCACAAAGAAAAAGAAGCACACCCAAAGGATGTGCTTCCTGACAGCTAACCGTTTCTTATAACTTTACATGTCTTTTCAGACGCTTGGTAAGGATCAAAGCAATACCGATCTTGCAGAGATCCGGGATGATAAACGGAATGACACACCAGCCGAGTACGGCAACGATGCCGACAGCACCTGTATTTGCAGTATAAGCGATCATAAACCACATAGTTCCAAAAGCATAGCACACGATCAGACCTAAGACCATAGAAAGACCTAAGACCCATGTCTTTTCGCCAAACTTCGCCGTGATAGCCCACATAACAAGGGCAGAGAAAATAAAGCCAACGATATAGCCGCCGCTATTGCCGAGCAATGCGCCGATACCACCGGAAAATCCTGCAAATACCGGAGCGCCAATGGCTCCCAATAATACATATGTCAAAACGGCGATCGTTCCTCTTTTTCCACCCAAAAGACCGACTGCCATAAAGACTGCAAATGTCTGTAAGGTAAATGGAACTGCTGCCGGAATGGAAATCCAAGAACAGATTGCCATAACTGCAACAAAGAGTCCGATATACGCTATGTCTACGGTACGAAGTGCTGTTGTTTTTGCCTGTGCATTCATGATAACTTCTCCTTTAACTTGTCTTATTTATAACTTTTCCTTACTCAGAATAAAAGATTGTTTATTCTTTGTCAAATTACATATTCCTATTTTGACTATTAGTATTTCTTATAGTATCTTATTACTATGCTTTTTAGCACCAATAGCAGCGCAAAGAAAGGATAATTCTATGTTAGTAAGCAAATATTTTGTCTGGTTCATCATATACAGTTTTATGGGCTGGATCTATGAATCCACCTACTGTACCATCCGCAAGCATCACTGGGAAAACCGAGGATTTTTGCATGGTCCGATCGTTCCAATCTATGGAGTCGGTGCCTTGCTTGCATCCATCCTCTTTTCGGAACTTCCTATTTCCGGTATGCAGGAGGCAAGCAACTTAAAGATCTTTCTGATCTGTTTCTTTGGCAGTATCGTTTTGGAATATACGACTTCCTGGGCGCTGGAAAAACTTTTTCACGCTTACTGGTGGGACTACAGCAACGTCATCTGCAATATCAATGGCCGCGTCTGCCTGCCGGCATCCGTCGGCTTTGGTCTGGCGGGTATTCTGGTCGTCCGCGTCATTTATCCTTTTGTCAGCGGCATGACGCACGATACCAATGTCTATCTGATGGAAGCCCAGTCCCTGATCTTTATGTTTTTATTTGGCATGGATATGGCTCTGACCGTCTCTGCCCTGACCAATTTTGCCAAGAACTTCAACCGGATCGAAACCGAGATCAACGAGCAGATCGCAAGTGCCTATGAAAAACTGGATACCAAGGCAGCCGATGCTATCGGCAATATGATCGAGAGATCCGAGCAGATCCAGGAGGGTGCTTTTGTCCGCAAGGAACTGGCAGAAGAAAAGGCCGCCGCCCTGCGCGACCGCCTGACAAAAGAACGTCTGGAAAGTCTCTTCCTCTCCTCATCTGCTGCACAAAAGAGCACCCTGCTCAGTATCCAGGGCTTCAAGCGCAGTAAGCAGGGCAATGAATTGCGCCAGCGTATGCGCACCATGATCGACGAGAAACGTCACAACAAATAAAATAGGGCTTAGGCGGGGAATACGATCGTGATCGTGGTTCCCTGATCCGGGGCAGAATCCACACGCACTCTGGCGCCGTGTAATTCTGCTCCGTGCTTTACAATGGAAAGTCCAAGTCCTGTACCGCCGGTCGCCCGGGAATGGCTCTTATCCACCCGGTAAAAACGTTCAAAGATACGCTCCTGCTCTGCCAGTGGGATACCGATACCGGTATCTGCCACACTCCAGCAGATGCCTTCGTCGGTCTCCTCCGTCGTAATGACCACAGATCCCTCATCTTTATTGTAATGAATAGCATTGTCACATACATTATAGAGCATTTCATAAATGATCTGCGGCATACCACTGATAGACAGGCGTTTTCCCTGATAAGAAATGGAAATATGACGTTTCTTTGCCGCAGGTTGTAAAGTCTCTATGATCTCTTTGCTCATCTCGAACAGATCGATCGTCTCTTTTTCCAGTTCCAGATTCTCATCATCCAGTTTGGATAAGCGGATGATATCCTGCACCAATGTTGTAAGTCTTGCCGCCTCCTGATAGATCCTGCCGGCAAATTCCTTCTGGTCTTCCGGCCGCACGATCCCATCTTTTAAAAGTTCTGCATAGCCGGAAATTGACATGAGCGGTGTCTTGAGTTCGTGAGATACATTGGCAGAAAATTCCTGGCGCATGGTCTCCAACTGCTTCTTCTGCGTCACGTCCATAATAAAGATGACAACACCGGTGTTGCTGCCATCCTGGATGACCGGATTGCCATGCAGTTCATAGGTCACATCACCAATGGTCATGTGCTTGACCATATCCTTACCGGCAAGCGCACCGTCCACCACTTCCTTCAACTTCTGGTTACGGTTGACGACAATGATATTTTGTCCCATACACTCTTCCGGCTTGATCTCAAAAATACGCTGAGCCGCCCGGTTGATAGACAGCACATGGTGGCGGTTGGTCACGATCAGACCATCCTTCATATTCTCCGTGATCGCTACATATTCCTGCTGCTGCTTGTTGCGCTCCTGCACCTGTTCTTTCAAAGCTTGGTTCTGGTCTGCAATACGGCGCAAGAACGGCACCAGTTCATCATAGGCAACATTTTCCAACGGATGATCCAGATCGATCGTCTCCAAAGGCTCCATCATGCGCTTGGTCGTCCAGTCGATCAGATAAAAACTTAAGATCAGCAGTAAGACCAGTGGCAGTAATAGCATGAATACGCCCGGAAAAAGGGTTCCATAAACGCTGTCAATGGTATCGCCCACACGCAGGATCTGTCCGTTATCCAAACGGACGGCTGCATAATAACTGCGCTTGGCATAAGTGGTGGAGTAACGGCTGGCACTGCCCCTGCCCTCTCTTAGCGCCTGGGCGATCTCCGGACGGGATGCATGGTTTTCCATTTCCGCTGCATCCTCATAAGAGTCGTACAAGACATTGCCGACAGCATCGACCAGGGTAATGCGTCCGGTCAGACCATCCGTCAGTCCTGTCTCAAGGGAAGTTTCTCCCAGTTCATCCACTGCCTTTGCCAGATAATTCACCTCATTATCCACGCGCTCTTTCATATTTTCTTCTAACTTGTTATACATAAAGAAAAAAGCAGTGACAAAGGTGACAAGAATTGCCAATGTCACCATAATTGCCGTGCTTCTAAAAATACGTTTTTTCATATCATTCCCCTATCCGATAGCCGATCCCGCGGACGGTCGCCACATAGTCGCCCGCCTGTCCCAGTTTCTGGCGCAGGGAACGTACATGCACATCAACTGTTCTGGTCTCGCCATCAAAATCATAGCCCCAGATACTGTTTAAAAGTTGATCTCTGGTAAGGACTACCCCCTGATTACGGATCAGGTGTGAAAGCAGATCGTATTCCTTCTTGGTCAGTTCCACTTCCACATCCCCGACAAAGACCTTGTGGGAACTGTCGCACACATGAATATCCTTGTAATAAAGATCTGTCTCTGTTTCTGCCTTTTGGGTACGGCGCAGGACTGCCTTGATACGGGATACCAGTTCCATCATGCCAAATGGTTTGGCGATATAATCATCCGCCCCACTGTCGAGCCCCAGGACCTTATCATATTCACTGCCTTTTGCCGTCACCATGATGACCGGGATGTCTCTGGTCTTGGCATCGCCTTTTAAGCGGTGCAGGATCTCCAGTCCGTTTTCCCCCGGCAGCATGATATCCAAAAGGATCAAATCCGGCAGGATCTCCTCCCGCAGCCCCTGCCACAGCACATTTCCATCCGCAAAACAACGGATCTCAAAGCCATTTGCCAAAAGTGCATATTCTACCAGTTCCCTGATATTTTTTTCATCTTCTACATAATAGATCATACGATATTCTCCCGGATCTTTGTCTGTTTACAAGCCTCTAGTATCATAGTATTGCATGATATGGTATCTTGTAAATCCTTTTTATAAAATGTCTGCATCTTTGTGCATTCCGGTGATGGAAAATTCAACCCACTCGGCGATATTTGTGGCATGGTCGCCAATACGCTCAAAGTATTTTGCGATCATAAGCAGATCCAGACTGTTCATAGGATTGATACCTTCTGCCATGCCATCTGCAATCTCCTGCCGCACCTCTAAGAAAAGATCATCGACCTCATCATCGCGGGCAATGACCTCGCGCACCAGTTCCAGATCCTGCTTTACATAAGCGTCAATGCTCTCGGTCACCATAGTGATCGTCGTCTCAGCCATTTTAGCCAGTTTCACATCCCCTGTCGGCACGGAAAACTCGGTCGTCTCAATGATCTCTGCAATGTCCGATGCCTGATCGCCGATACGCTCCATATCCGTAATCATCTTTAATGCCGCGGAAACCTTGCGCAGGTCTTTTGCCACCGGCTGCTGCTGCAAAAGGAGTTTCAAACAAAGGCTCTCCACGAGGCGTTCCTGTTCGTCGATGTTGCTGTCCTCTTTGCGGATCTCTTTTGCCACCTTTGCATCCCCGGACTGCAAGAGTTTTGAGGTCTTGCGGATCACGTCCTCACACATACTTCCCATTTCGATCAGTTCTACATGAAGTTCTTCCAACTGTCTGTCAAATCGATTTCTCATACTTCCTCCTTAACCAAATCTACCTGTGATATAATCTTCTGTCTTTTTCTCCTTTGGCATAGAGAAGATCTGCTCGGTCTCGCCATACTCAATGACTTCTCCCAGTAAGAAAAAGGCAGTCTTATCCGATACACGCACAGCCTGCTGCATGTTATGGGTTACCATGATGATGGTATAATCTTTTTTCAGTTCAATGACCAGATCCTCGATCTTGGATGTGGAGATCGGATCCAGTGCAGAGGTCGGCTCATCCATCAGGAGTACCTCCGGCTTTACAGCAAGCGCTCTTGCGATACAAAGTCTCTGCTGCTGTCCACCGGAAAGTCCCAGTGCGCTTTTTTTCAGACGGTCTTTGAGTTCATCCCAGATGGCTGCCTGTCGAAGCGATGTCTCCACGATCTCATCCAGTTGTGCCTTGCTGCGGATACCATGAGTTCTCGGTCCATAGGCAATGTTGTCATAAACGCTCATCGGAAAAGGATTTGGTTTCTGAAATACCATGCCGACACGCTTGCGCAAGAGGTTGACATCCATTTCGCCATAGATATCCTGATCGTCCAAAAGTAATTCTCCGGTGATCTTGCAGCCTTCCACCAGATCGTTCATACGATTGATGGACTTGAGCAGGGTGGATTTTCCACAACCACTCGGTCCGATGAATGCTGAGATCTCCTTTTCCGGCAATTCCATGTTGATATTTTTCAAAGCATGAAAATCGCCATAATACAGATCCATATTGTGAATGGAAATCTTTGATTTATTATCCATGTTTTCTTATCTCCTTTTGCTTATCTATACTCAGACTTTTGATACCTTTTTTGCGATCCAGTCTGAGACACCATTGATCAGTACCACAAGTACAAGTAAAACCAATGCTGTCGCATATGCCTCATCCATATGCAGTCCTTCTCGGGAAAGGCTATACATATGCACGGCAAGGGTTCGACCGGACTTGGTCAGGTCTGTAGCCGTCTGTGCCACTGTTCCTGCGGTGTAGATGAGGGCTGCTGTCTCGCCGACGATTCGTCCGATCGACAGGATGACCCCGGACAAAATTCCCGGAACAGCCGCCGGTAAGATGATACGAAAGATGGTTCGCAGTTTACCTGCGCCCAATCCAAAACTTGCCTCACGATACATATCCGGTACTGCGATGAGTGCCTCCTCCGTCGTTCGGATCACCAGTGGCAGGATCATGATAACCAGTGTCAGTGCGCCGGACCACATAGAATATCCCCAATGCAGATATGTTGCAAAGAAAAGAAGACCAAAGAGTCCATAAATAATGGATGGGATACCGGATAAGGTCTCCGCCGTCATGCGGATGACTTTGACCAGTTTACTGCCACGTTTTGCATATTCTACCAGATAGATGGCTGCAAAAATGCCAAGCGGTACGGCAATGACCAGAGACAGACCTGTCATGATCAGGGTGTTGATGATCGCCGGCATCATAGATACATTGTCCGACGTATATTCCCAGGCAAAAAGGCTCGGGGACAGATGTGGTGCGCCCTTTACCACAATAAAGATAATGATAAAGAGCAGAACGCCCATAGTCACGGCTGCCGATAAAAGGACAAAGATCTTAAGCAATAAGGATGCCGGATGTTTTAATGCTGTTTTTAAACTCTGTTTCATTCCACTGCCTCCTTACTTTGCGTCCTGACGCTTCAACGCCGCTACACATAAATTGATCAAAAGGATAAATACGAAGAGGACCACGCCCGTCGCGATCAGAGCCTCTCTATGTAAGTCTGCCGCATATCCCATTTCCAGTACGATATTGGAAGTCAGGGTTCTGACACCTCTTGTAATCCCCTTTGGCATACGCGCCTGATTGCCCGCTACCATAACAACCGCCATAGTCTCGCCGATGGCTCTGCCGATACCCAGGACAATCCCTGCCACGATACCGGATTTTGCTGCCGGGATGACCGTCAGAAAAATACTTCGTTCCTTGGTTGCCCCCAGTGCCAAAGCGCCCTCATAATAAGGAACCGGCACACTGCGGATGGATGCTTCACAGACACTGACGATGGTCGGCAGGATCATAATGCCAAGCAGGATGGAAGCCGTCAGCATGGTTGATCCGTCACGTCCAGTGATCTCCTGCATCAGAGGTACGATGCAGACCAGACCAAAGAAACCATAAACGACCGACGGCACACCCGCCATCAGGTTGACTGCCGCCTTGCAGATGCCATAGATTTTTTTCGGACAATAATGTGCCATAAATACAGCCGTGCAAAGTCCGATCGGCACACCGATCACGATGGCTCCGGCAGTCACATAAATACTGCCTAGGATCATCGGTAAAATACCAAATATATTATTGGAAGGTTTCCACATGGTTCCTGTTAAGAACTTGCCTAATCCGATCTTTCCCATCGCCGGAAGACCATTGGCGAATAAAAAGATACAAATCAAGGCAACGGCTAACACCGAGGTGCAAGCCGCTATAAAAAAGATAACCTTCATGAGTTGTTCTCTAAAATGTTTCATGTTCTGACCTTTCTTCTGCCTTGAACTCATTGGGTAAGACTACTTTACTTCGTCCCAAGTAAGGATCTCACCGGTATAGATCTGCTTTACCTGATCAGATGTCAGATCTGTGATTCCGCTGTCATTGTTTACGATAACTGCGATACCGTCTTTTGCGATCTCTGTTGCTATCAGTCCAGCACCGGTCTCAGAATCCTTTAACTCTCTGGATGCCATACCGATGTCACACAGACCGTCGATGGTTGACTGCATACCGGTAGAAGAATCACTCTCCTGTACTTCGATCTCAACGTTTGCGTTTACCTTGCCATAAGCCTCAACCAGTTTCTCCATAACAGGTGTTACAGAAGAAGATCCTGCGATCGTAATTTTTCCGCTTGCATTGTTAGAAGTGAACGCTTCACCTTCGCCTACGCTGATGTAGCCATTGTCAGTAATGATCTGCTGTCCGTCTTTGCTTAAGATGAAGTTTACAAAATCCTGTGCTGCATCGCTCAAGTCCTCGCCCTTGGTTGCAATGTTGAAAGGACGTGCGATCTTGTATGTACCATTGGATACGTTGTCTGCGGTTGCTTCTACGCCGTCAATCTTAACAGCAGTTACGGTATCGTTTAATGATCCCAGTGAGATATAACCAAGAGAATTTACATCTCCTGCAACGGTTGTCATCATAACGGAAGTAGAGTTGGTGATCTTGGCATCTTCTGTTGTCATGTCAACCTTGTTTCCGTCTGCATCCTTCTCCTCGATACCAAAGAGTTCTACGAATGCGCCTCTTGTACCGGATCCGTCCTCACGGGAAAGGATTGTGATATCTCCGGACGCTCCTGTCTGATCTGCGCCGTCTGCAGCAGTGTCATTTCCCTTGCTTCCGCATCCTGCCATTGTTCCAAGTGCTAAAGTTGCAACAAGAAGTGTTGCGGCAATTTTCTTCAATTTCATTTTTGATCTCCTTTTCGTCGTATCGACTTTTTTCTTTTCATTTTCTTTACGAGATTTATCATAAAGTCCTTTTGTAAAATGAAAGGGCAGGTCTTTGTAAAGTTTGTGTTAAATATCGTAGAGAGGCGGGTGACATATAGGGCGGGATGGACACAGGGGAGGGGCAGGCGGAGACGGAAAATGTCACCAAATTCTGTGTCTCTAAAAAGAGGTGTTTGTTTTTGTTTATGAAAACTGTCTTTGCAAAGTTAGACAATCGTCTGGGATGATGTTCGTCCGAGGCAGATATGAATGCAAAACGCATTAGAAGTGCTTGGGACTTGTGCGCAAGCAGGCAACTCGGGTACAGGGATGTACCCGAGAGGCGCAACCGCACACGGAT
>CAVGHS010000017.1:0-30840 GCA_963629085.1 bacterium | reverse complement strand
CCTATATACAGCCATGCTTATTGTTGCCGTGACTGGCACTTACTGTAAATCTATAAATACAGCATTGGGAACAATCTTTCTTGTTACATTTATGCTAGTTGACAGTTGGATGCTTTCTTATCGCAACCATAAAATCTATTTATAAATTAACGGAGAAAGCATATATGAAATTACGAAACAAAGCGAAACTATTCTTTTGGATCTACACGATCTCGGATATTGCCATAGCAGCATTTTCCTTTTTGGTCACGCTGTCCATGGCACAGGTTGCTGCGAAAGACAATACTTTATTGGCACCATTCGATATTGCATCCAAGGTGCAGGCGGTCATCTTCCTATTATATATGCTTTATCGTATTGTGATACTCTACAAAAACGAAAAGAAAACGGTGCCGATGGTCATGGGGATCATCCTTGTACTGACATTTGTTTTAAACAACATACCTAGTATCAGTGGTTCTATTTCTTTGGTCGTCAATGCTTTGACTTTCGTTTTGTGGATCTACGATATCAAACTTATCTTTTTGGATGAGAAGGACAAGTCCTCCGAAGCAGAAGAAAACTAAATACCGCAAGATAGCAAAACCCTCCCGAGCCTTATGGATCTCAGGAGGGTTTCTCTATTTAGAAGGGTTTTATGTAAACTATGCTAAAGCAATAACCTGTCCTTCCGTGATGCCATTTTCATTGAAAGCATCCACGCGAACAAAGTAATTCTGTGTAGTAACAAGTGCCTTGATCTCTTTTTCGGTCACGCCAAATACCATATAACTATGATACAACTTGTCTGCCTTGTGTCCCCAGAGGATGTTGTATCCTACTACATCCCCGGCAGAGCCCTCGATCGTAACCTTCATGCATCTGCGGTCTGCATCGCGTTTTGCTGTAAATATAGGAGCCTTTGGTGCCTGACCATTGCCCTTACCAAAGACGCGAAGTCCGCTGACGCAGGCTTTCTGATCGTATGGCACTTCCAAAACAGTAAGTTTCAGGAAACGTACCTGCATACCATCTTCCCTTACCACAAGATCATGTGGCAGATTGGTTGTGACAGCAGACTTATCCTCGATCATAAAGTAATCTTTGCCATCTACAGAGCCTTCCAAGATCCAGCGTGTGATCAGGTCGCGTTCCTCGATATAACGCTTTCCGGTCTGATTGCCGCGCAATTCGCCCGGTGTCGGGATCTCGATCTTATCATCGGCAAAGTTGACCTGGACGGCACGCACATCCATAGTCTCGCCAAGGTCTAACTGCACCCATTCGCCCGGCTTTTCGCTTGTCGCTCTCCACCAGGTACGGACATTTTCATCAGTGATCTTGTCTGCACCCTTGCCTTCCTCCGCAGAAGAAGCCGTTGCATTTTTACCATAACTTAAGAGCATCCATTCCGGATCTTTCCACGGATCCTGCTGGTCGCCGGTAACAGGAATCGGCCAATCACCATATCTCTGGTTACAGAAAAGTTCGCCATCTGCATCAAATCCAGCCGGCCAGACACCGACACGACGCTCAAAGTTGTGGTTGATGCTGATACGCATGGTTGATGTATGCCAAAGGTTATCCTGCTGGTCGCGCATGGTAGAACCGTGTCCTGCTCCCGGGATAAATCCGCCCGGCTTGTAGGAATATGGGTTGTTCTGCGCCAGTTTGAACGGTCCAAGCGGAGAATCGGACACATATACACCATCCGCATAGACATTGAACTGTGCACCCGGGCAGGCATACTGGAGATAATATTTGCCATCGTGCTTATCCATCCATGCACCCTCGATATATGGACGACCGCTGACATATCCCTTTAACATGATCGCCATACCTTGCATCTGTGGTGGCAGGTTGTCCGGATCCATGCCCTGCATCTTTAAAAATCCGCGATACTTTTCTTCCAAAGCATCGTCCTCCAGAGGTGGTGCGCTGTGATCCTCGCCACATACTTCATATCCATTCTCATTCCAGTTTCCATGCACAAGTTCGATACGCTCTGTCTTTGGCTGCATGGTCTCCGGATCCATCTCCACACCCCAGATCGGTGTCATATTAGCGCATCCCCAGTAGAAATACACCTTGCCGTCATCATCTACAAAAAGGTTCGGATCCCAGAAATCAAAACTTCCCTTGATCTCCTCATACGGTCCTTCCTCGATATTCCTGGTACGATAGAAGTTACATGGTTCGCCTCTTTTGGATGCGGAAAAATAGACATAGTCGCCCAGAACTCTGACATCCGGCGCATAGTCATAAAATGGCAGATTGTCCGGCAGGCGCTTTGCCTCCCAGTTTGCCATATCCTCAGATACCCAGACGCCCAGCGTCATGGACGCGAAGATATAATATTTCCCTTTGAAATAGATCATGGATGGATCTGCTGCTTCACGGGATACCACGATTGCTCCTTCTCCCATGCCCGGGATGACCTGTTGGTTGAACTGATAACGATAGTCCACATTCAGTGGGTTACAAAAATACTTCATAGTCCTTGTTTCCTCCTTTTCCCATCGCATTGTTTGCGTTTCTTTACTTTATATATTGTTATCATAACGCATCCTTAATCTTTGGCTCATACAATTTTTCGCTATTTTTACCATTTTTTACACATGATATTGACTCTCACAAAAAATTGCTACAAAGAAATCAACTACTTTACATGGCTTTATCCCTTGCATTTGCTATAATATAGGAAATATGACTAACAGGAGGTATTTACTTTGGAAAAACATGTATGGGGACAGACCCCCGATGGGGAAGATGTCGTTGTATATGCCCTGACCGGAACCAAGGGCATGACAGCAAGTTTTATGAATTATGGTGCCAACTTACTGACACTTTTTGTGCCGGACAAGAATGGCAAGACAAAAGATATTGTGCTTGGCTATGAGCATTTGGAAGATTACTTTACCAATGATGCATTCTTTGGCTGTAGTGTTGTTCCTTGCGGCAACCGTATCGGCGATGCCAAGTTTAGCCTGAACGGCAAGACCTACGAACTGGATAAAAATGACGGTGTCAACAACTTACATAGCGGTTTCCATCCGCTCTGCCGCCGCATCTGGGATGTCGATGCCGTATCGGAAAACAGCATCACCTTTTCTTATAAGAAGAAAGACATGGATATGGGATTCCCGGGCAATGCTACTTACACCGTCACTTACACACTGACACCGGAGATGGAACTGCGCATTGACTATACCGGACTTTCCGATGCCGATACCATCTTTAACCCGACCAACCACTCTTACTTCAATCTCGCCGGACACGATGCCGGACTTTCTGCTATGGAGCAAAAGATCTGGATCAACGCCAGCCGCTTCACCCAGACTGACGATGCTTCTATCCCGGATGGTGTCCTCTTAGATGTAGCAGGCACACCGATGGACTTTACCACACCAAAGCCTATGGCACCGGAAATGGATAATGCTTACGAGCAACTCGCCTGGGCAGGTGGCTACGATCACAACTTCGTCCTCGACAAGCCATTGGATGAGATGGGCATTGCCGCATCCTTCTACGATCCAACATCCGGACGCAAGATGGAAGTCTATACAGACCTTCCGGGCATGCAGTTGTATGGTGGAAATTATATCAACGAAGGACTTATCGGCAAGGGTGGATGCACTTACGGCAAACGCTATGGCGTAGCCTTTGAGACCCAGTACTTCCCAAATGCCATCAACATCCCATCTTTCCCACAGCCGGTGGAAAAGGCAGGAGAGACCATTAAGACTACGACAATCTATAAGTTTACGGTCGTTTAATATTTGCATAAACAGATCCCCGGAATGGTGGATGCTCCGTTTTCTGACGCTCCATCATCCCGGGGATTTTTATTTTCACACTTTTAATTTTTCAGATATTTTCGCATGGCTGCTCCCTGCGCATACTTAGAAAGTGGTGCACGATAGACCAGTTTTGCGATCAGATATTCCAATCCCACACCCACCAGCGTGCTTGCATAGGCAAAGAGGACGACCAGCCCGACAGATGCCGGGACAAAAGGCAGGGCAAAGGTGCTGTCTCCGATGGACTGATAGCCCATGGCATAAGATATCGGGCAAATGACGATACAGAGCAATATGACCGATACGGCATAAAACTTATAGACAAAAGCCGTGTAAAGATGCACCACGACCATCATCAGACATATGACAGCAAAGGCACTTAGGATACCCCCTGCATCACCCGGATAGACCTTTACCTCTACAATCTTCAAGACAACCAGAATACTGATGGATACCAGCGTGACCACAAGATCACCAAGGCAGGCAAGAGAGGTCTGTATCTGCTTTCCACGCGGGCTTGCCGCAACCAGCCCTGACATACAGGTGCTATACAAAGTCTGCGTCACAAAAAGCGGTGCCAGCATCATAAAAAACATGCCCAGAAAATAGGTTCCATGCGAAACTACTTCCATGACAAGACCGATCACATACATGATGAGCATGCTGACCAACTGCGTTTTTCTCTGAAAACCATATTTTTGCAGTTCATATATAAATTTAATCTTCTCTATCATAATAACTCCTTTCCATCTTCCCAACCCCTAATCTTGCTGCCAGTAAAGTCGCCGCAAATGCCAGTATCAGGGCTACGCCCCAATGCAGGATCGGATTGCCTTCATAAAAAACAAAGACAAGTATGGTTGCCGGCACCGGTGCCAGATAGGAAAATAATAGATTGCTGACATAGCCTGCAAAAAACCGGCTTCCTATAATGGCAAAGGTCGTAACCGCTCCCATGATCACACCGGATGCCACGGAAGACATACAGATACCTGCTAATATCCCAAAGTAAAGACATCTGCGGATGCCATCTACGACCAGCATCTGTCTGTACAATTTCATGCCATTTGCCGATGCCTTCACCAGTTCGATCCCGCGAAACTCTTTACCATATATACCACCGAAGTTCCATCCGTCCGTAAACACCTCAAACAGGATATAGGCACCCAGAACACCAAATCCTACCACATGAAAGCCCGGATCGGATGCATCGGATGCTGATAATAGTGGCAGCCTGCTGGTTAAAATGACAACAAGAGGGATCAGTAAGAGTGCTATGATCTTGTATATGAGTGTCGTATTGTTCCAATACATTTTTATCGCTTTCATCCTAAGCCTCCCTACTGTAGATGCACCTTGCTGGATTTTTTCATGATCGCCACACTGATCTGGGACAAGGTCGGTGTCTGCACCGCAACGTCCAGACCTGCCAGTTTATCCATATCCTCTGCCAGACAGATCCCCTCATAGCCATAGTTATTTTTTGTCATGCTATACATGAATTTCTCGGCTGTTGCCAGATCTTCTAATTCGCCTTTTACATAGACATATTTCTCTTTCAGATCCTCAACAAAGCCTTTTTCTACCACCTGACCATGCTCTACGATGATGGCATAATCGGTCACATTTTCCATATCAGCGATATTATGTGTAGAGAAAAGAACGGTCTTTTGACCGGCACCTTCCTCCAGATAGCCACGGATCATATCGCAGAGCACATCACGCATCAAAGGATCCAGCGGGGATGCCGGCTCATCCAGGATAAGCATCTGTGTCTCTCTGGCAAAGACACCGGAAAGCATGAGTTTCATGCGGTTTCCGTCGGATAGATCATTGATCTTTTTCCCCTTGCCCTTGTTGTCCTCAGTTGCCACCTGCAACTGCTGTCTTAACCTGTTCCATAACGCATCTCCTATTCCTGCATATTCCATAACAAATCAAATGTTTTTCTTACTTCTTCCTTGGAAAGCCCTGCCATCCGCGCAGCCTTGATCGCCTCTGTCAGACTATCCTCGATCCGCCGCATATGCTGTTCCTGTAACATCTGCGAATCCTGTGCATTGACGCAAAAGCCCTTGCCCTGTATGGCAGTCACAAGCCCCTCTTCTTCCAGTTGCTCGTATGCTTTCATCGTTGTAATGACACTGATCTTTAATTCTTTCGCCAAGCCACGGATCGATGGCAGGTACTCCCCCTGCTGCATCTTGCCCGATAAAATGTCGCTGCGAAAAGCATCTGCGATCTGCTGATAGATCGGTATTCCTGAATTTTGTACCAATTTCATAGACATCACCTACCTGTTTTTTAACTGTTATATAACTGTTTATGTGTTATATATACAGTATATGCAGTTATATGTCAAAAGGTTATGGAAAATTCTTTCTAATTTTCTATCACACAAAAAAAGACTGTGCCAGATCTTTTGAATCTGTACACAGTCTCTTGCGCATCACTGTTGTTTTAAATATTTTTCTATGGTTTGCAAAAATATCTCTGCATCTTCTAATTGTTTTTCGGCTTCCTTTTTGCTTGCAATATAAACAAATTGCCTCTTGCCGCGTCAAGCATTTCATTGGCTCTGTCCATGCGGTATTCTGCCAATTCTTTTAAGCCGCCTTCCAAAGCACAACCCCCTCCCGCTGCACATTCTGATAAAAAGGAAGTACATCTCCCCACTTCTTCATGTTTTCTTCTTGTATATCTACAATAGAAAAAACACGATCATAGCGAAGATCCAGTTCAGCCGCCCAACGAATAAATCTTTCTCTCGTCATATCGTCCATATCCGTTTTTACAATAATCGCAATATCAATGTCACTTTCCGGTGTACTTTCGCTTCTTGCTACGGATCCGTATAGTATAATTTCGTCAATATTATCCGAAAAAATATCTAACAGCCCATGTACCACGTCATCTTTCATTGTCTTGGTCAGCATTCCGGTCACCTCCATCTTGTTTGTTCTTATTATACCCTGCCCATTTTTTTCCTACAAGCATTTCCTACTTGCGTTTTATGTAGTATTTCTTGGCAAATGCCAGAGGAATCAAAGTCAGAAGTACCAGCACTGCACCCACGATAAGGAGAGTATGTGTCGGCAGATACTCCGTAAATCCATAGGAATCCACGAATTTTCCACTGCGCATGATGATCGGATTGGAGATCATCGGTGCCACGATCATCGGAATCAGTACAAAGAATACGATACGGATGCCCTCAAACTGTCCTCTGGCGTCTTCCGGATAAAGTTGCTTGCCCCAGACCGTGATCGCCTGTAAAAAGAGCATATAGCCCAGTCCCAGAATAAAGATTCCTAAAAGCAGTACCGGATTCCACAAGGTCTGCGTATTTACATTTCCCGGACGCACAAAGAGTCCCAGCATACCCACACCGATGCAGTTTAAGAATACTGCCACCTGGCACAAGCCCGGGATCTTTCCCTGATTGATGATCTTGGTCGATGGGATAACGGCAAGCATGGCAAGTACCAGACCGATACCTTCCATATAGCCCATCATATCCGCCGTAAATCCCAAATAATAGATCATATAATTTCCCAGATGGGTAAAATACATATTAAAAGCAATAAAATAAACAGCCAGCGACCAGTTGACCCAGACCAGTTCTTTTAACTTTACATACTCTTTTACGTTGAAGATGGAAAAGAACTGTTGTCCGAAAGTGCCACGCTTGCTCTCTCTCAGCCCCGGCGCATCTTTCATGGCAAAGAGACAATAGATGCCAAACAGGATCACAAGGATCCCCATGACAAGAAAGAGCCGCATATAATTGTCATCTGCACCGACAAGCATACCGCCGAGCACGGTTCCTGCAATCGTTCCAATGACCGGCTGCGTCGCCAATGCCCCACCTAACTGCCCCCGGTTCTCATCATCCATATGATCGTTGATCCAGGTGTTGAAGCCGACATCATTTCCCATGGATCCAAAGAAACTCATAACTGCATCCGCAATGACAACGGCTGTGCCTGCCACGATAAGCACGCTTCCTGTACTGTTGCCGCTGCCGTCCGTCATATACTGGGTCAGTCCAAATACAATCGTAAAAACTCCCCACAAAATATAGCCCAGCGCGATAAAGATCTTACGCTTTCCCTTACGATCCGATACACAACCAAACAAAAAGGTCGAGATCGTCGTTGCAATCGCCGATATAGCGACCATCCACGAAATGATCGTCGGGTCTTTGGCGATCTTTGCATAGACAAAGGTGTTGAACCATTGATTCTCCATGTTCCAACAAATCTGTCCTGCAATGCCCAGCCCCCAGACTAAAAACCAAAATTTTGCCCCCTGTTTCTTTTCTTTCATGCCTTCCCCTTTCCGGTGTCTTTTACACCTCAAAATCCATGCAGGTACGCGTCGCTGTATATGGACGCACCTTGCCGTCTGCAACCGCTACATGTGCCGGATGCGTACTATATCCTTTCAGTGCCTCGGCACTTTCAAAGGTCGTATCCAGCATAACTTCTGCATTGGAACTCGGCAGACACTCCGTCTGTACATGGATCTCCACCAGACCCGGGATCTGTCCTGCCAGTCCTTCCAAGCCTTCCTTGATCCCTGCCTTGATCTTTTCCTTTTCCTGAGCGGAAAATTCATCCTTGAGTGTCCATAAAATAACGTGTTTTACCATTTTAACCTCCCTATGATACGCCCTTCACCGGCACATCCTGTTTTTTTATATTGTACACCTTTTTTCTATCATTGAAATCATTTTATCAGCAGTTCTTGCTCCCGAAACAGGGCATCCACCACCGACTGATAGACAGCGATCCGCTCTGCCTTTTTGATCTTTTTCAGATATTTGTCCGGCTTGCTAAAGGATGTGCCCAGATAAAACCATAGTTCCTTCATCCGAAAGAGCGTATTGCGGTCGCCCGACATGATCTGCATATAATTCTGTAAAATCTCCTGATGAAAGGCATAAAGGCGGTCTTTGTTCTCCTGCATATCCCGGCTATCCGCACCGCCAGCCGGTTTCTCTGCATCCGCTGCCATCTTACAATTCCCGACCAGAAAAGAATTGCACAAAAGCCCCCGCCCTAACATGACATGATCCAGTTCCGGGAAACGCCCTTTCACATCTTGTAAATCCTTTACCGAGCAGATATCCCCATTATAACAAAGCCTGAGTCCGCTCTCTTCCATCGCATAAGAAAAAGCATCTAACCGCGGCTTTCCCTTGTAAAAATCCTTTCGTACTCTGGGATGGATGATGAGTTCTTCGATCGGATACTTTTCATACACAGCCAGAATATCCTGCCACTCGTCCTCATCTTCCATACCGATCCGCGTCTTGACCGAGATCCTGCCATCATAAACGGCAAAAATCTCATATAAAAATCGATCTAAGGTCTCCGGATCTTCTAAAAGACCTGCGCCCCGCCCCTTGGCAACGACCGTTCCGGACGGACAGCCCACGTTGAGATTGACGACATCATAGCCGTAGTTTTCCAGTTCCTTTGCCACCGCCAGAAAATCTGCACTTCGATTGGTCAGGATCTGTGGGATCAGACACAATCCCTGATTGTGGTCGGGTAAAATATCATTTTGCTCCCGGCTGCTCATCTTTTTATTTGCGATAAATGGTGTAAAATAGCGATCCATTGGCGAAAAGAACTTATGATAGGCATTGCGGTAAACATAGCCCGTCAGTCCCTCCATGGGTGCCATGTAATATTTCATTGGTAGATTTCTCCTCTGTCTTGTTCATATTATTATACACTGAAAACGCAGAATTTACCGCCCCAAATTCTTCTTCTGTGCTATAATTGCCCTATTATCCAGAAATACTATAAAGGCTTGTTATAAACATAAATGAGGTGATCGATATGAAATTAGAAAAAATAAACGAAGCGCGTTTTGCCAAAAATCTCAGCCGTGCCATCCAGATCGCTACGGTTTCCCATGAAAACGAGGATGATACCGACTGGTCGGCTTTCGCAGAATTCCATCAGTTTCTGCGCGATGCCTATCCTAAGACTTTTTCGACTTTAGAGGTAGAAGAAGTCGGTCGTGCCGGACTGGTCTTACACTGGAAGGGCAGCGATGATGCTTTGGATCCGATCGGATTTCTGGCACATCAGGATGTCGTTCCCATTGCTCCGGGAACGGAGGGCGATTGGACGAACCCGCCATTCTCCGGTGTCAATGATGGGACGTTTATCTGGGGCAGAGGCGCACTGGATATGAAGAGCCATCTGCTCTGCATCATCGAGGCGATCGAGACTCTGCTGGAAGAAGGCTATGCGCCAAAGCGTGACGTCTATGTATGCCTCGACTACAACGAGGAGATCGTTGCAGGCAAGGACAATGGTGCCAAAAAGATCGCACAGTTGCTCCGGGAACGCGGCATCCACTTTGACAGTATCTTGGATGAAGGCGGCGGCTCTATGGATGTGCATGCAAAAAAACTGCTGGATGCACATGTGACAATGGTCGGCATTGCAGAAAAAGGATATGCGGACTATGAGATCACGGTCAAAGGGCAGGGCGGACATTCCTCTTTCCCGCCAAGGCATACCGCACTCGGTCAGTTGGCTGAACTCATCACAAAGATTGAAAATCATCCCTTTGAGGCACGCTTTACCAGGCCGGTACTTGCCATGTTCTCCACCATCGGAAGCAATATGTCCTCTCCTTTGGGCGGCATTTTAAAGCATCCGGGCATACTCAAACCGATTTTAAAAAATGTCATGAAGGGCAATTCTTTCACAGCATCCATGGTACAGACATCCACTGCAGTGACCATGGCATCCGCATCCCCTGCGCCGAATGTCTTGCCGGAGTCTGCCAGCACCATCATCAATTTCCGCCTTTTGCAGGGAGATACGCTGGCTTCCGTACAAGCACATCTGGAGGATCTGGCAAAAGATTACGACGCCAGCATCCGCCTGATCAAGGGCAAGGAAGCAAGCGCCGTTTCACCGATCGATACCAAGTCTTTCCAAACCATCGACGCTATTTTTGCCGAGGGCGAGGAACATGCCTTTACCACGCCTTATCTGTTGACGGCATGCACCGATTCTTATCATTATGAATGCGTATGCGAAAACCTTTATCGTTTTTCGCCGTTCTCACTGCCGTCCGAACTGACGCACACGCCGCATTCCACAAACGAAAGATTCCCGGTCGATCAGATCGTCCCGGGCGTATCCTTCTTCATGCAGTATATCCGGCGCATGGATCTCTAGGACAGTTCTTCTTCAATGCGAAGGAGGCGATTGTATTTTGCCACACGTTCACTTCTGCTTGGCGCGCCTGTCTTGATCTGTCCGGTATTCATGGCGACTGCCAGATCTGCGATCGTCGTGTCTTCCGTTTCCCCGGAACGATGCGACGCGATCGCTGTATAGCCTGCTTCGTGCGCCAGCCGAATGGCATCCAAGGTCTCCGAAACCGTTCCGATCTGGTTTAATTTTATCAGGATGGAATTGCCACAGCCCTGGGCGATTCCCTTTTGCAGACGGTTGGTATTGGTCACAAAAAGATCATCCCCCACCAGTTGTACCTTATCCCCAAGTTCTATGGTCAGTTTCTGCCAACCTTCCCAGTCTTCCTCGTCCAAAGGATCCTCGATGGATACGATCGGGTATTTTTCAACCAGTTCCTTCCAATGTTCGATCAACTGATCTGTGGTATAATCCACACCTGTCTTTGGCAAATGGTAGAGCATCTGCCCACTGCTACTGACAACCGTATCTTCGTGAAAGCAGTCTGCCGTACACTTCCACTCGGAAGATGCCGCGTCCATGGCTATCTTAAAGTGTGCCCCCATCTCATAACCGGCACGTTCCACCGCCTCCATGATCGTCTCGATCGCTTCCTCATCCGATGATAATTCCGGTGCAAAACCTCCTTCGTCGCCAACCGATGTCGTCATGCCTTTTTCCCGTAAAAGAGATGCCAGGGCATGAAAGACCTCAGCACACCAGCGCAGTCCTTCTCGAAAGCAACAGGCACCCACCGGCATGATCATAAATTCCTGGACATCCAGACCGGAAGTCGGCGCATGGATACCACCATTTACGATATTCATCATGGGTACCGGCATACGTCTGCCGGAAACGCCTCCCAGAAAACGATAAAGGGGAATACCAAGCGATGTGGCTGCCGCCCGACAGCAGGCGATCGAGGTCGCTAGGATAGCATTTGCACCAAAATGAGACTTGTCATCCGTGCCGTCTGCCTGCATCATAGCCTGATCGATCGCATAGATGTCGGATGCATCCATTCCCTGTAGGGCATCGTTGATCTCATCATTGATATGCCCGACTGCCTGCAAAACGCCCTTGCCGCCATACCGTTTCTCATCGCCATCGCGGAGTTCTAGTGCTTCAAATTCTCCGGTCGAGGCTCCACTCGGTGCTGCCCCACGCGCCACAGTGCCATCCAAAAGATGTACTTCTGCCTCTACGGTCGGGTTTCCTCTGGAATCTAAGATCTCCCTGCCGATCACTTTTTCAATTTCTAAATAGTCCATAGTCATGTCCTCATCTTTCTATTCTTGCTATGGATTATTTTTCCACGGATCGGGCATTTTATTCTTGGCAGGAATCATTTCCTGCAGTTTCTTTGAAATGCATAGCAATAAAAAAGAGAGTGCACACAAAAAAGACGGCTACAAATGGCATTGCGCCATCTATAGCCGTCTGTGCGATCTTTATTTGATTCTATCTTATAAAAATGCCTTGATCTTCTTGTAGATGCCTGCTGCATCCAGTTCATATTTCTCAAGCAACTTTACGGCAGGACCAGATTCGCCAAAACGATCCTCTACACCGATACGGAGTAACTTTGCAGGCTGCTTTTCTGCGATCACTTCTGCAACGGCACTGCCAAGTCCACCGATGATGGAGTGCTCCTCAACGGTTACGACCTTGCCGGTCTTTGCTGCGGACTGCACCACCAGATCTGCATCCAAAGGCTTGATGGTATGCATATTGATGACTTCAACGCTGATACCGTCTGCTTCCAACTGCTCTGCTGCTGCAAGGGATTCTGCTACTTCAAGACCTGTTGCAATAATGGTAAGATCTGTACCCTCTTTTAATACAACGCCCTTGCCGATCTCAAACTTGTAATCCTCTCTGTCGTTGATGACAGGCACTGCCAGACGACCAAAACGAAGATATACCGGGCCTTCCATCTCATAGGCTGCCTTGACTGCCGCCTTTGCCTCAACATCATCGGATGGATTGATGATGGTCATACCAGGAATGGTACGCATGAGAGCGATATCCTCGTTGCACTGGTGGGTTGCACCGTCTTCTCCAACGGAGATACCGGCGTGTGTAGCACCGATCTTTACATTCAGGTGCGGATATCCAACAGAGTTGCGGATCTGCTCAAAGGTACGTCCTGCTGCAAACATTGCAAAACTGGAGCAGAATGGCACCTTGCCTGTGCTGGCAAGACCTGCTGCAATACCGATCATATTTGCCTCGGCGATACCACAATCAATGTGGCGTTCCGGGAATTCTTTCTTAAAAATACCTGTCTTAGTAGCGGCTGCAAGGTCTGCATCCAGAACTACTAAATTCTCATGTTCTCTACCAAGACTTGCTAGAGCATTACCATAACTATCTCTTGTCGCGATCTTTTTTACTTCTGACATAATGCTTCCTCCGCCTTCTTTAATTCTTCCACTGCAATCGCATACTCCTCGTCATTTGGAGCCTTTCCATGCCAGCCTACTGCATTTTCCATATAAGAAACGCCCTTGCCCTTGACTGTCTTCATGACAATAGCGGTCGGCATTCCCTTGGTCTCTCTTGCCTCTTTGAAGGCAGCGCGAAGTTGGTCAAAATCATTGCCATCCTCAACTGCGATCACATGGAAATTGAATGCTGCAAACTTGTCTGTGATCGGATATGGAGAATTGACTTCCTCGATCGTTCCATCGATCTGCAGATTATTGTTATCTACAATGACACAAAGGTTGTCCAGATGATGTGATCCGGCAAACATAGATGCCTCCCATACCTGTCCTTCCTGAATCTCGCCATCGCCCAGAAGCGTGTATACACGGTAATCTTCCTTGGAAAGTTTTGCGGAAAGTGCCATACCTACAGCAACAGAAATACCCTGTCCCAAAGATCCGCTGGAAGCGTCAACTCCCGGTGTATGCTGGATACATGGATGTCCCTGCAAATGGGATCCGATGTGACGCAGGGTCAAGAGATCCTCTACCGGGAAATATCCTCTGTTCGCAAGTGCTGCATAAAGTCCCGGTGCCGTATGTCCCTTTGATAAAACAAAACGATCACGATCCGGCTTCTTTGGATCCTTTGGGTCGATATTCATCTCTTCAAAGTACAGATAAGTAAAGACCTCTGCCGCTGATAAAGATCCGCCCGGATGTCCTGCTTTTGCAGCATGCACACCATCAATGATGCCCTTGCGGACTTTCACTGCTTCTTTTTGTAATTCAAGATTTGTCATTGCAATTATCCTCTCTCTATTTTTGTTAAGCCTTGTGGCTATCAATAAAGTTCCCGTACCAAAAAGGTCATAGAAAAACCTTACAGATAAGATTTTACTATGACCCCATTTTATTATCAATAGCAGAATTTATACAATTTTACGCAAATTTTTGAGTTTTCATGGGAAGTACGCACACTATGCCAACTTGCACTCCTCATCCAGTGTCACCAGGATAATGTTCTTGATCGTGGAAGCGACCGTCTCTACATTTTCATGGAAACGATCCTTGGCGCAGACCACATAAAAGGCATCTCCCTCACGGTGCATCTGCTTTGTCTTTTCAATCATGGACTTGACCTCTGCGACCTCGATCTCACGCTGTTCATAGAAACACAGGGTAAAGATCGTTGCACTCTTGCCCTCGGTCTTACCAAGCGATACCACATCAAAGCCATCTGTGGTGCCTGCCTCATCATCATTGGTCCACCAGTTACCGGAACGCTCGATCGTAAACGGCATCTGCCCCCGGCGGCTGCATTCTTCCAGATGTTCTCTGCTCATAGAAATGAATACCTGCTGCATAAAGTTGTCCAGATCCGGCGCAATATAGGTATCCCACAAAAGATCCCACTCTCCTGCTATATAAAGATCCATATGTGGCACGATAAAGCGATACCAAAATACCGTATTGCTATTAACGATAGAATAACGCGTTTTTTTGCGGTTGGTCTCCTCTGTAATCGCCGTCTGCTTTGTGACAACTCCGATCGACATCAGGGCATTCAGATACGGAACAACAACATCCTTTGGCTTGCCAACCTCCGCCGATAACTGATTGACACGGTTCATGCCCTGTGCCATCGCCGACAAAATGCAGTTGTAGTAGGACAACTCCCTGAGTTCCATCCCCATGACCTGCTCCGGCAAAAGTGCTGCCTGTCCCGGACTTCCGGCAAAGATGGCTTCTGCTGCATCCTTGACTGACTTTCCCTGCATACGCAGGATCTGCGCCGGAATACCACCACTGATCCCATAGTAAAGTGCCAGATCTTCCCCTGCTGCATCCGGGAAAAACTGCTTGGTCTCCAAAAAATCCATCCCTGCCAGATGCAGATGCAGATCGATCCTATCTTTCCATCTGGCTTTCTTGCCATAGAGATACTTCTCCATCAAAAGGAAGGCATCTCCGCAAAGGATCACTTTGATCGGAAGATCCTGCCATTTTCTTGTGACATAGGAAAAGAATACCTCGTCAAATGCGGCATCCGCCTTGACAAAATTCGGATACTGGTCGATCACAAGCAAAAGTTTTTCCTGATTTGCCGTTTCAGTAATGGCATCTAACAATGTCTCTAATTGCCACTCAGCCTTCTCTTCCTTATCCGCTTTCGATACCGCGTCCGTACCCGCTCCACTGAGCAGATCTGCCTTTGTCAAAACTTGCGCAAACATAGAAAGTTCCTGCTTTCCTGTCGTCTCATAGGCGCAAAAATAGATTGCCTTCTTATCCTCAGCGAAATGACGCAAAAGCGTCGTCTTTCCCATACCAAGCGCACCTGTCACACAGGCAAGCGCCTCTTTATCTCCTTCGTAAAAAGCATTCAACGCTTCTAATTCTTTCTTTCGTCCAATAAACATCTGTCTGCTTTCGTCTCCCCGAAATTCTTCTGTATATAAGTAAAATCTGTCGCAATCTGACCTCATCATCAAGATGCGACAGGTTTTATTGTAATACGTTTCAACTATGCTTGCAATGCCTTTTGGACAATTAAAAAAACTAGTAGTTTTGCAGGGCTTTCACCTACAAGATGTGGGGGTGTGGTACTTTATGCAAACTTGGGTGTCTCTTCCAACACCAGAACTTCCTTCCCCTCAAAGGCAAATCCTAGTTTGTAGATCCTTGTTCGCTCAATGCCGGATGCAATCAGATCCGCCTCATAATCGCGCTCCTCTATCTGCTCCAGTGCGCGCTTTGCCGTGTCTTCCAGCCCCTTTTCCTTTCTCTCATCAAAAACCTTAAACTCCATGATAAAGGCAGGATCTTCCTCCCGAAACGGATAAAGGGCTATATCGTACCGCCCTCTTCCACTCTCCCGATTGGACACGATACGATAGCGGTCTTTCAAGGACACGATCAATCCCAAAACAAATCCATGATAAAAATTCTCCGGTGTGCGGTTCTTTGGACCATTCGCCACATCAAAATAACTCATGGATGAATAGGTAAGATCCAATAAAATATCATTGAGCATATCTATATCATGCCGTAGCAGGGCATCCGTAAAATGCTCATAAGACGTGCGCCCATTGAAGAACATGCCCATGATCTCTGTACGATACATCCCCATGACTTCTTCATTGGTGACCGACAGATCACACTCTATGATCTCATTTTGCTTGACTACATTCTCAGCCTTTACATACCCCACTGCCAGAAGCAGCGACCACAGACTTTCCTCGTCACCGTCCAGATACTGGAACGTCACACATTCATTGATGCGCTTATGCAGTTTCTCTCCCCGCATCAGCCGCTCGATCTCATACTTGCTCTGCACCGGATGCCTGCGGATCATTTCGCCGATCAATTTGTTGCTGCTGGTGCTGATCCAATAAGCGCAAGGCTGTCGATCCCGCATATAATTGCAGATTGACCATGGATTGTATATGTCTTTTCTATTGCCAAAGACAAAGCCATCATACAAAGCCTTGACCTGCGCCATTTCGTCAATATTTTGACATTTTAGGGCATCCATTACTTCTTCTTCCGTAAATCCACAGCAATCACTATATGCCGGACTTGTCGTTGTCGCGATTTCAACGTTGTTGAGATCGGAAAAGAGCGAATTCTTAGAAATACGCGTAACACCGGTAATGATCGCACGATCATAATAGTCGTTTTCCTTAAATATATTGTGAAATAACTGGCGGCAGGTCTCGATCATTTCGTCCCAATAGCCCCCTGTATATGCCTCTAAAAGTGGCGTGTCGTATTCATCTAATAATATATATGGCTTCACTCCATAATGCTTGTAAAGCAACTGACACATGGTCGGTATGGCTTCTTCCAGTACAGATTCCTCTCCGGTCGCATCACCGGAAAGCCCCCGATAGATTGCAGAAAATCTTTCCTTATCCTCTTGGCTCAACTTATCGCTTGCCAAAAGATCCTCATGAGAAAAGTAAAGGCTGCTAAAATTGATCCGGATTCCTTTGATCGCCTGTTCGTAATCCTTGCCCTTGCATCCTCCGAAACTGATGGAGATCACAGGAACTTTGCCAAAATAGGATCGCGTCACAGGATCCTTCCATACATGCAATTTTTCAAATCGTTCCGGGTGCTCGCCATAGCGCGGATCGAAGAAATTCTCTACGGTACTAAGTAGCATGGATTTGCCAAAACGCCTTGGTCTGGTAAGCAGAAGCACCTCTGACTTGCGGCGCAGCCACTCTGAAATAAAGTGCGTCTTATCCACATAAAACTGCTGTCCACAGGCAAATGCCTGGAAATCATGATAACCAATCCCAATCTCCACATCCAGATAAGGATTTCGATGCAAGATCTCCTGTATCTTTTCCTGGTATGCCAGCAGACGTTTCTTTTCCTCGAGTAATTCCATCCGTCGATCAAAAGCAAGCAATACCTGCTCACGCTCTGCAAGTTTTACATAGTAACTGACTGATTTTCCATCGATCGTCCGCTGGATATAAGGTTGTTTTTTCCCCTTGATGTTTTTATAAGTCAAGGTTCCCTTGGGTAATTGTTCCAGTTGTTCATCAATCTGCTGGATACGTTCTCTAGGATTGGACATGATCTGCCTCCTGTGCAAAATAAAATGGTTATCCATGGTTATATTCTCACTATATAACCATGGATAACCATTGTCAATGCTTTTTACCCTTCTTGTGTAAATCTTAGGAGATATCCATCTGGATCCTGTATCAAAAACTCTTTCTGCTCAATATCTTCTCCATTAGATTCATATTTGCTTGTCAGTAGTGGACGATATAATGGATATTGAAAATGTATGATTTTGCCATATAGCGTCTCGATATCTTCTATCTCGATAGATAGGTTTATTCCCCGTCCCAGTGGATAAGCCATTTCAGCGACATTCCAACCATCCTCATGCATTTCCTCAAACATGATCTGTGATCCTTCCAAAGACAAAAACATAAACTTATCTTCTTGTCTTTCATACTCCAGTTCAAACCCTAGCACATCTACATAAAATTCTCGTGTTCTCTCAATATCCCTCACTGTTAATTCCGGTATCAATTTGTTAAATTCCACTCGTTTACCTCCTTGTCGCCCGAAAAACTGCCCCATTGGTAGCATTCACAAATATTTCTGTCAAGGTGAGCAATCCCACCAGTAGTGCGCGCATTTTTATACTATCCACCCAACGACAACTGCCACTCGCCATACATCAATCGGATCTTTTTCTATCATCATTATATAATCATACGTCCGATTTTGCACTCTACGAATCATTTACCTGCCCGATTTTCACATTTTATGAGCCTATTTTTCGCATTTTCTCACATTTCATGAGCCTGTTTTCTGCAATTCATCACATTTTATGTGATATGTCGTAGTTTTCTATGACGTAAAAAAGAATGTGCTTCTGCACATTCTCGCGCCGAGCGCGGTCGCTTGCGACACTCTACAACTTCGCGCGAGTGCGCATCATTGGCACGTTAGTGCCTTTTATGTGATAGGAAATTCAGCAGAATTTCCTATCACATAAAAAAGAGACCGGCGTCTGCCAGTCTCTTTTTCGGGTTGGGCTGTTATATATTTCAAATAATATAACCTGATTTAATTACTGAATGTCCTCATCTCTGAGTCCATTAGATCCGTCTGCATGCTCGAATGCTGCAAGTTCCGGATTTTCTCTCTTCTCTAATGTATAGTTCTCGTAAGAAGGCTTCTTGTGCTTCTGCTCTGCCCAGATACGATCTGCAACAGGTCCCCACTCTTCTGCATAGTGATCACACTTAGAGCAAAGATGCTCAACGGTCTCTTCTGCCTCAGCGTTTGTTCCCTTAGCGCCGGTCTTGTTTACCATTTCTCTTAAGAGTTTTGGATTCTCAAGCATCGGGCATGGACGCAGGTGGTTTCTGTTGAATGGCTGTCCTTCATGGTATGCCTTGAAAAGTGGGCTCTGTAACATCTCAAGGATTGACTTGTCATGGATGTTAGAGTCTGAGAAGTGGATAAATACGCAAGGCTCTGCATCACCCTGTGCATTAATGTGGAAGTAGTTACGTCCACCGGCGATACATCCACCAACAAATTCTCCGTCGTTCTGGAAGTCCATTGGGAAGAATCCGATATCATTGTCACCGGTACGAACCCAACGAATCTTCTTGATGATCTCTTCACGCTGCTCTAAAGTAGGCATCAATTCCGGTGCTGCGTTCTGTCCTACCGGCATGTAATGGAAGTAGAATCCGAAACGAGCGCCCTTGTCAGCGATGAAACGTAAGAACTTCTCATCGGTAACTGCCTCAACGTTGTCTCTGGTGTAGCAGATAGAAGTACCGAATACGATACCGTATTCTTTCAAAAGATCCATTGCCTTCATAACTGCTGCATAATGTCCGTCTCCACGACGACCATCGTTTGTCTCAGGTGTTCCTTCGATAGAAAGAAGGAATGTGATATTTCCAAGTTCTACGATCTTCTGGCATAACTCTTCATCGATCAATGTAGAGTTAGAGAAAAGACCAAACATACAATCATTGTGCTTCTCAGCAAGTTTTAAAATGTCAGCCTTACGAACGGTAGGTTCTCCACCTGTCATAAAGTAAAGATAAGTTCCAAGTTCCTTACCCTGTGTAACGATCTTATCCATATCTTCGTATGACATGTTGTTCTTGTGACCATATGTACCGGACCAGCATCCTACACAGTGCAGGTTACATGCGTCTGTCGGATCGAACAGGATCAGCCAAGGAATATTACAGTTGTACTTTTCACGGTTTGCTCTGATCGTCTTTGTTCCACGGAAAAATGCTTCATATCCTAAATTCAGAAGGAATTTCTTAGCATAGTTCGGGTTTGTCTCATCCAGAACACGATTCACAAATTTTACCCATCTGTTTTCCGGATTCTTTACATACTCTCTAACCTTATCCAGTGTTGCCTTATCTGTGCCCTCTCCCCAGAAAGCCTCTGCCTTGTCAATAAGATTAAGGAATGTTTCCTGTCTTTTTGTGATATCGTCTGTCTTTGTCAACTTACCAACGATACCATTGACCATTATCTCAAAAGCTTTTCTTTCTGCTTTATGCTGTGCGTTTTCAACTAATGAAGCCATGCTAACTTCCTCCCTCTTTTTCTTCTTTGTCTTTTACCTTTGCTAGTATAAGAAATAACGCGATTTTTTGACATATACAATAGATTTTTTGTGTATGGTCGCATTATACATTTTTGCGATTTTGTATATCTGACTTGACAAAATCTCTACTTTGTTTGCCACTTTTTGTTTGTTCGAGTATAATTTATATGTAGTATTTACCGCACGCAGGGCGCAAGCGTCCATGCTTTGTTGCCGTCTGCGCGCTTATCACAGGAGATAACATTATGCCGGGATTCGCATCACATTACCTTTTTGGACAACAATCACTTTCACATCTTAAGGAAGGTCAGGAATATCATATTCTTTCCCTACACCCACATGCCTATAATCTGGGCTTGCAGGGACCGGATATCTTCTATTATTACCTGCCGGCTTGGCTGCTTTATGACCACAATGCTGCCAGCCTGATCCATGAGTCGTCTTCCCTGCGCTTTTTTATCGCCATGTTAGATGCCAGAAATAAGTTGTCCTCACATAGCGAACGCATCATTGCCGACGCTTATATCTGCGGATTTTTGGGACATTATACGCTTGACACCTACTGTCATCCGTACATCTTTGACCGGACACATCATTTACAGAACAAAGACCGCAACGGCGGACTCTATGATTTTGGCCGCCATGTCTTTTTGGAGACAGGCATCGATCAGGAAATGATCTCGCATTTTCTGCACTGCAAGCCGACAGATTTTCGCCCGGGAGATACCATTGCCCTTTCTAAAAAGGAAAGCCGTGTGATCGCCAAGGTCTTATCTTTTGCCCTTACAAATGTATTTCCGGATGCAACCATGCCAAAATGGCAGATCCGCGGTGCTTTTCGCGCCATGAAGACCGAATCACGGCTGATGCATGATCCGACTGGCATCAAAAAGCGGCTCGTTCGCCGATTGGAAGCCATTTTTGTCAAGGTTCCTGTCATTTCACCTATGATCCCAAGTGACACGATCTACGCCTACAAGGATCCCTGCAATTTCCGCCACAAGGCATGGCGCAATCCTTGGAATCCTGACCAAAAGCGTACGGAAAGTCTTTATGATCTCTTTGATCTGGCGGCTCCGGTTTTTGCAGACCGCATACATGCTTACTTTGATGCTGTTTGTGAGCGTACCGATGCTTCCATGGAAGATATTTACCATGCCAGAAATACTTTTATGGAAAAGCACGGCGATTTATCTTATAATACGGGGCTTCCATTATAAATATGTTAATACATCATTAAAATAACATTTCTATATATGCAAAAAGCCGATCATTATACCATGCTTTGCATCCAGGTATAACGACCGGCTTATTTTATAGGTACTTCCTCATCCAGGTATGCGGACAGCCTTGGATATCCTCGATCTCTCCGTATGCCTGATAACCTGCTTTTTCATAAAAGCCTTTTGCCTGACACTGGGCGTGGAGGATCATTTCTCCTGCTCCTTTTTCTTTCGCGGCTTTTTCAGCATCCTGCACGATGGCAAGTCCCAGATCTTTTCCACGATATTCCTTTGACACGGCAAGCCTTCCTAATATATAAGTCCCGCTCTCCTGACCCGGAAATATCCGACAGGTTGCGACCGGCTGATCCGCATCAAGCAAGACAAAATGCATTGCTATGGCATCAATATCGTCAAATTCATCATCAAATCCCTGTTCCTGACAAAAAACTTTCTGTCGGATTCGGCTCGCTTCCTCCGGTAAATGATCGTATCTTTTTATCTGCATATGTGTATTCCTTCTTTCATTTATGTCTTACTTTTTTAAGTTCCCTTTTTCTATGTGTTCCTGTATGATCTGATCTGTCACCTCATACAATTTCTCAGATCCCAACGCCGTCTTTTTCTGTCTGCCGTAGACCTGCTCGGCACTGACCCCATGTTCTCGCCAGTCACCGCCACCATTGCTGTTATTTAAAAGAAGCGGCTGCAGGTTATCCATGGCATGCGCGAACTTAGATTCCGCTGTTGAAAAATCCTCAAATTCATCAAAGAGGGCGATCAGTTCTTCCTTCTGATCCTCCGGTAAGAGCGAGAAGATCCGCTCCTTGGCTGCATCTTCCCGCGCCTTTTGGGTCTTTAACCCTTCCGCATCATAGGCGTAAGTATCGCCTGCATCAATCTCCACAATATCATGGATCAGGCACATGAGCATGACCTTTGCAATATCCACAGGTTCGTTGGAATAGTCGCGCAAGAGATATGCCATGATCGCCATATGCCATGCGTGCTCCGAATCATTCTCCCGCCTGCCATGTCCGGACAAATGTGTCTGTCGCAGGATATTCTTCTCTTTATCAATCTCCAAAATAAAATCCAGTTGCTTCTTTAATCTCTCGTCCATTGTACACTCCTAATTCCGACCAATCTAAAGTCAGACTTTAGATTATTCGCTTTCCCAAAAACTCCTTGATCTGCCCATAGATAATGTCCATCAGGCGCACACGCGCTTCCACGGATGCCCATGCGATATGCGGCGTGATAAGGAGTTTTGTGCTGTCCTTGATATGTCGCAGTGGATTGTCTTCGCTCATTGGCTCGGTGTCAAGCACATCAATCCCTGCCGCCACAATGATCCCACGATCCAAAGCATCTGCCAGATCTTTTTCTACGATGATCGGTCCGCGCCCCACATTGATCAAAATGGCACTCTCTTTCATCTGGGAAAGTTCCTTCTCCCCGATCAGATGCAGAGTGTCATCTGTCAAAGGCGCATGAATGGACACAATATCAGAAGTTGCCAATAGGGTCGGTAAATCTACTTCCGGATACTGGCTGTCATGGTTGCGTCCGGAAGTGGAGAAATACTGCACCTTGCAGCCAAAAACAGTCGCAATCTCAGCCACGCGTTTTCCAATCGCGCCAAGCCCGATAATGCCCCAGGTCTTTCCTGACAACTGGTGAAAGGTCTTGGCAAAATGTGTAAACATCTTATCGTTTACATATTTTTCTTCTTTTACATAAGCATCATAATATGCCAGATTCTCATAGAGGTAGAAAAGCAGGGCAAAGGTGTGCTGCGCTACTGTCTCGGTCGAATAGCCCGCTACATTACGCCATGCAATCTTTCTCTTGTCCAGATACTCCTTGTCCAGATTGTTGGTTCCAGTCGCTGTCACGCAGATCAATTTCAGATTCTTTGCACCTGCAAGCGTTTCTCCATTCATAGTACATTTATTGGTAATAACGATATCCGCATCCTCGATGCGCGCTGGAATCTCTGCACTGGTAGAAAAATCATATTCCACCAATTCTCCAAACTCCCGAAACTTTGTCAGATCAATGTCCTCACCTATGGTCTTTCGATCCAAAAAAACTATTTTCATATATGCCTCCTAAAACTATTTCTACAAAATCGCCATTTTCTATTGGCATTTTACCATAAAATCATGGGCTGTTTTTATCTGATTTCACAAATCCTCGGAATTTCTTCTAACATTAAAAAAGGAGAATTCGACGGAATTTCCTCTAACACAAGAAAACACCCCACACGAGTTATCTCATGCGGAGTGCCTTCTCTCATAATTGGGGTGACGACCCTGATGGCCGCCTATATTTAGGAAAGGAATTTGATATAAACTATATTATTTCTTGATCTTGTTCAGCATAGCATTGATGCCCAAGACCTGCTCCTTCGGAAGTCCACCAAAGCCAAGCATTCTCTTGACAGTGAATCCCATCATCATCTTCTGTGCTGCTGCAGGATCGATCTTGCTTGCCAGATCCTTCATGCCCTTCTGTGGATCATCATCGGATGGATTCTGGTTGCTCTGCTGCATCTTTGCCATCATGCCACCCATGAACTTAGCGCCTTCCGGATTTGCCATGATGTCTCCCATGGTGTCGTTGATGGAGAAGTATCCTTCCGGTGCGGTGATCTCAAACCAGTTGATCACATCACCGGATACCGGCATACGATAATCCGGGTTTGGCTCGTCTACTTTCTTAATATTTGCGCTGTCTTCGCAATCTCCTGCTTTTGCAAGCAACTTTGTCTCGCCGACATTCTTTACCTCAAAAGTAAAGAAATGATCTTCTGCTGTCTGCTTGCCGACAGATTGACCGTTTGCAAAAAGTTCAACCTCAGGAAGGTTAGAATAAACCTTAACCGTCGTAAGATCCTCGTCACGATCTACATAGTTCTTGCTGCAAATGTGTACGAATGGCTGGTCACACAACCATGCCTTGTATGCGTAGAAGGAATCCTTCTTGTATTTACGGTCAAAGGTCACAAGTCCCTTGTTGTTCATACCCTTGCAGCCGCCCTCGTCTCTGGCATCTGCTGCAAAGTCAAACATATTCCAGACATGGGTAGCCCATACAAAATCTCTGGTATATAACTGCTTGATTAATTCTTCATGATAGTGAGCCTGATATTCCTCGGTATAATCACCCTGCTCCGGATGAGAAGAATGCCACTTGTAGGCTTCTGCACCGTACTCACTCATACCGATCGGAATATTTGGATACATCTCATGGAAGGCATCCATAAATGGTCCGTTCTCTTCGATCTTTCCGCCATACCAGCCAAGATACTGGTTGTAAGAAACAAGATCCGGGATCTCAATATACTGGCTTTCGGAAATATCACACATGGAAATAACTGCCATGGTGGTCAGTCTTGTCTTATCCATTTCGTGAACCATATCATTTAAGATATGATGATTCTCTAAAAGGTCAGGATCCTTTGCACCCTGCATGGTGATCTCATTGGAAAGCCCCCAGAAGAAGATTGATGGGTGGTTGTAATTCTGTACTACCAATTCTTTCATCTGTGAAATGGTATTTTCACGACCGTTTGGCATATGCACAGAAATGTATGGGATCTCAGCCCAGAGTACAAATCCTAATTCATCGCACATATCATAGAAGTGCTGGTCATGTTGATAATGTGCCAGACGAATGGTGGTTGCGCCAAGTTCATAAATGATCTTAGCATCTTCTTCATGCATCTCAGGTGTCAACGCATTACCGATATGTGGTCTGTCCTGATGACGGGATACGCCACGCAGCGGATAGTGCTCGCCATTTAAGAAAAATCCCTTTTCCGGATCTACCTTAAAGGTACGGCAGCCGAAACGTGCATCTCTCTCATCAATCACCTGACCATCCTTCTTTAACTCTACATGCATGGTGTAAAGATGTGGATCCTTGCGTCCGTTCCAAAGATGAACGTTTGTGATGGTCTGTTCTACCTGGGTCTGATCTGCACAAACCGTAACCGTATCAACTACGGCATCTCCGTCTGTGATAGTAAATACCAGTTCTTCTGCGCTTCCTGCATTTGTCAGATATACTTCGGTTGTGATCTTGGCATCTGCACCTGTCACTTCCGGTGTTACCTTGATAGCAGGGCTTCCGTAATAATCCAGATCAAAGCGTGTCTCATCTACAAGGATCAAAGATACCTTACGATACAATCCACCGTAGAAAGTAAAGTCTGCATTCTGCGGATATACACGGTCATTTGGTGCATTATCAACGGCAACCACAATTTCATTTTCTTCTTTTAAATAAGAAGTAATGTTGGCTCTCCATGTAGAATAACCGCCATCATGCTTTGCAACAGATGTGCCGTTTACAAATAATTTTGCGGAAGAATTGGCACCTTCAAACTCGATATAAACTTCCTTGCCCTCAGCAACTTCTGCCTTAGAAAGTTTCTTTGCATAGTAACAGGTTCCACGATAATAATCGTTTCCTCCGTCCTGTCCGTCATCACCATTCCAGGTGTGTGGCAGATCCAATGTCTCCCAGTTTCCTGTTGCGGTCACATTTTCCGCTACTGCAACAGCATCTTTTGTAAACTGCCAGTTGTCGTTCCAAGTGAATTTCTTGCTCATACTCGCTCTCCTTTTTGTATTATCTTTCTATATTTGAATGTATTTTTCTCAAACATTCTTCTTCGATAAGTACATCATAGAGCAATTTGCGAAAATCCCTATTCAAAAATTTGCTTTTTCATTCAATTTTTCTTGATGTTTTGCAATTTTTTTCATAATACAAAACGGCAGCATCCTCATACTGTGAAAATGCTACCGTCTATCATCCTTTTTCTTTTATAATTTATTTACGCTTTAAGATCATCTTAACGCCGCGGATCTCGGACACGACCGCCTGCTCATCTACAGCAAAAATCTTGTCATCCTCTGCGGCTCTTGCCGTCCACTCCATACCATTATAGAGGACTTTTCCTGTCTCCTTGCGATTGTCTACTTCCTCGATCACGCGAACTTCCTTGCCGATACACTCCTCATAGTTGGTCGCAGTCTTGCGGCTCTCCAAGTATCTTTTTGCCCAAGGTCTTGTAAAATACAAGAGGATAAAGGTCACAATAAAGAATACTGCGATCTGCAATCCCGGATGCCCACCCAAGAGACACACGATCAATGCTGCCAAGGCTCCGCCGGAGATCCAGATCGACGTCAGTCCCACCGTTATGATCTCGATCACAGCGGTAATCACGATCACCGCCAGCCATAAATACATCCAGTCACTCAATATAAAATCCATCATCAACTCCATAGCATTACCTCCATCTTAGAACAGCCCCTACATCGTACGCAAGCGCCTTACAATATCTTCCACCTGGCGGATAGCATCCTCCACCTGCTCCCGCGTCTCATTGATCCGATCCTGCACCAGCCAGTCTGCCACAAGCCCATCAAAGAAGAAATCAGCAAAGGTCAAAAAGTCGCCAACTTCCAAATTCAGATTGTGGGTCATATTGACATCCTGCAACTCCTTGCTAAAGCCCTGCAGATCGCGTTTTGCCTGCTCCATATACTCTTGTGCATTTCCCATCTTGGAATGTTTGACCAGTCCGCTGATCACTCCACCCCCAAAAAGATCCAACAAGCCCCAGTTTCCGGCAGATCGGAGTTCTTCGCGTGCCGCACGCAAAGAGGAAAGCGCTCGCTCCCCTGCATCGATCGCCTCATTACGTTCCTTTTCAAAATCGTATGCCATGATCTTCTCCTTATACTATCTATCTTATGCCATAAATATCTTTGTTTGCGTCTTATTATACATGATAGGACGGCATTTGTCATCGAAAGTCGCTCGTATTCGACAAATATCATGACATACGCGTTAGATTTTTTATGATATAATATCTCCAAAATGATAATTCTATGAAAAGTCAAAATGTAAAAGGAGCTTCAATATGAATGAAACATTAAATAAACTCCAAAAAAGGGAGGCAGTTGATCTCATAGATCTGCTTGCATTAATTAACCTATATGAAATTACCTATCTTAACTATACGGATAAGAAAAAAGAGTTTTCCCTAACTTCTATGCATATAGATAAATTTCGCTGTGATAATTATGATGACAAGTGTGAATATGTCTTTTTGAGCGCTAGAGACCCCTTTCAAGCATTAAGTTTAAATGCCAGGGATGTCATTTCTTTTAAGGCTTCCTATTTTGCTGGATGTGTGATCACCGAGATGTCTTTAAAAGATGATATCACATTGGAAGTACGCATTTCAGATGTGGAGAAGGCAGAGAAAGATATGGTAAAAACAAGAGAAGTATTTAATTATTGTTTTAGAGAAGTGCTTAAATCTGCTTTTCATGACACAAAGACTATATGTGATGAAGTTACCATTTCCAATCCTTACGAAATGACTTTTCATGCCAAAAATTTGTATATAGAATTTCCAGAATCATATGGTAGTAAGTTTCGTATATACAATGACTCCCTTGAACTGGAGTACTCAGCAGAAAAAACACTATGTGTTTCCCATGGTAAGGAAAACAATAAGAACTGGATGAAATTTATCATAGAAGTATCTGCCTTTGCATCAATTTCATTGACATTTTCCCTAGACTACGATGCATATGTTAACATCTTTGATTCTTATAAAAAATGTAAATGTTGTGAGCAGTGGATCTATTGGGAAAATGTGGATAAAAATGGGTACTGCAACTCCTGTATTGAAAAATACGAATTGTATCCGGCGGACGAAATAAACGAGCAAACGCTAATAGATTCTCGTGTTAGTGAGCCAAAAGGTAATGCCGAAGAAGAAACACAGAAGGTTTTTTCAGATGAAGATCATTATAATTATAATTATAATGATAATGATTATGACTATGACTATGAAAACTATTCTTCCTTAGAAGAAGAATACAACTACGATGAGGACGCTATGCAGTCAGACCCAAGATACTGGGATAGATTATACTGATTAAAAAAACTGCGTATGACAACTGCCAGCCTAAGCCGACACCTGTCATGCGCAGTTTCATTTATTTATAACTTTAGTCACCAAATACAGCACGATAATCTGCCTGGAACTTCTCAATTCCGGCATCTGTCAGTGGATGCTTTGTCATCTGCTCGATTACCTTATAAGGTACGGTCGCAATGTCTGCTCCAGCAAGTGCGCAATCTGTAACATGGATCGGATTGCGGATAGATGCTGCAATGATCTCTGTGTCATATCCATAATTATCAAAGATGGTCACGATATCTTCGATCAGACCAATACCCGGCTGGCTGATGTCGTCAAGTCTTCCCAGGAATGGAGATACATAGGTAGCCCCTGCTTCTGCTGCCAGAAGTGCCTGATTTGCGGTAAAGATCAAGGTAACATTTGTCTTGATGCCTTCTGCAGAAAGCACTTTGACTGCCTTAAGTCCTTCTACTGTCATAGGGATCTTAACAACCATGTTTGGATGGATGGCTGCGATCTCTCTGCCCTCTTTGATCATTCCCTCTGCATCTACAGTTGTAGCCTTTACCTCACCGCTGATCGGTCCATCAACGATAGATGTGATTTCTTTAATAACTTCATTAAAATCTCTGCCTTCTTTTGCGATCAAAGATGGATTGGTCGTAACACCACAGATCACACCCATATCGTTGGCTTTTCTGATGTCATCCACATTCGCTGTATCAATAAAAAACTTCATCCTGCATTCCTCCTAAATTGTAGTTTTCTCTCAACGTCCTCATTGTACGAGTTCGGAAGAAAAAGTACAATCCAGTTTCCTGATGATGATAAAAAAATGAACTAACTTCCTCAAAAAATCCACTAGATAGAATGCAGTCTTACACGATAATGTCTGCTGTCTCAAATGCAATGACCTTGCGCAAGCCCTCTAAGGACACCTCCACCTGATAACCGATTTTGCCTCCACTAAAGATAATGGTGTCAAAATCCTCGGCACTTTGGTGAATGACCGTCTGAAAGAACTTTTTCATGCCGATCGGGGAACAGCCACCATGGATATAGCCGGTAAGCCCTAGCAGTTCTTTGGATTTTACCATGGCGATCGACTTTTCCCCTACTGCATTTGCCGCTTTTTTCAGATCCAGTTCCTCTGCCACCGGCACAACAAACACATAGTGCTCGCCGCTTTTCCCCACAGTCACCAGCGTTTTAAAGACTTTATCCACATTCTGCCCCAAAACATTTGCCACTTCTACACCACTGATGGCATCCGTATTTGCGTAAGAGTAATGTTTATATTCTACCTTTGCCTGTTCTAAAAGACGCATAACATTTGTCTTTTCTTCTTTTGCTTTCTTTGCCATTTTTACACCTGATTTCCTATTTTGATATTACAAGGGCTATGATACCGCCAATGATCAAAATCGGCAAGGCTATATAGATCAGCCCTCCTAAGAAAAGTCCAATGAGTACGATCGGTAGGAATATGATATAGAAACCTATCTTCAAAAATCCCCATGCCATCTTGACCGCCAAAGCGATCACTTTCCACATAAACCAGATAAATGCAATAATAAATAATGCTGTCAGTATATAATCACCTCTTTCATATTTTCCATATCATATAGCATTTACTTTCCAAAGTAAACGGTTCTCAACACTTCTTAATAATTCTTTAATATTTGTATCTCATTTCCCTACAAAAAAAACACCTGCCAATGCAGATGATACAAAAGGATATAAAAAGTGCCCAGTTCCGGAATCGAACCAGAGACACGAGGATTTTCAGTCCTCTGCTCTACCAACTGAGCTAACTGGGCACAAAATTGCGGGAATAGGATTTGAACCTATGACCTCCGGGTTATGAGCCCGGCGAGCTTCCAGACTGCTCCATCCCGCGATATTTAATTAAATGAGCAATGCTCAATGGGTGGTGGTGGATTCGAACCACCGAAGCAAGATGCAGCAGATTTACAGTCTGTCCCCTTTGGCCACTCGGGAAACCACCCATATTAAGTTATATTAACTTAACAAGCCGATGATCGGACTCGAACCGATAACCTGCTGATTACAAATCAGCTGCTCTG
>CAVGHS010000016.1:0-30983 GCA_963629085.1 bacterium | reverse complement strand
GACCTTGAGGCGGTTGACCTCACTAAATCCTACCAGAATATCATGGTTGGCCTCTGCCAGATAGTCCATGATACCATCAATGTCGGACTTGATATTTTTCGGGCAGTGAATGTACTGACGCTTGGCGGCAGTAATGTGCAAAGTATAAGAAATAGAAAAATGATGCCACAAAAACTTATGCAGGGTGGAGTACTTGTAGATCCAGATGATCTGACTGATCGGTACGATCGCCACACCGTAATTGGATGTCTCAATAAAATAATGCTCCGTAATGAACATATCTTCGGTCGCTAACTGTGGCAGGGTCGCCAGTTCTTCCTCGGCTTCTGCTAAGATCTCGCGGGGCTTGCCATAACAACGGAGTCTTTGTACCGGCACGGAGAGCACCGGAAAGGCAATGTAGATGGCATAGCGGATGATGCTGATGAAAGCGTAAAGTCCACTCAGCAAGTAAACCATAAGAAAAAGTACCGTCTGCAGATTGGTAGCATCAGGCTGGGAAATCATATAAGGGGATATGGTAGAGGCAATACCATCCTGTGACCAGGCCAAATCTTCTGCTAAATAAAGAAAAAGATTGTTCATGGCATGGGAATGGTAGAGAATCTTACCGCGGATCCGGATTTTGTCTATGGTTGGTAAACCTTGCTGGGAATCATCTGGATTCAAAAGGACAATGATGCAGTCGTCCCCCATATTTGTGTAATAATAGTATCCGACCGTTGTATCAAGCCATCGCTTGGTATATCCGGTAAAGTAAAGATCGTTGAGTGTGATCTCGATATATTGTTTGTTATTTTTATATAGCTTCTCTATATCACTGTCTTTGTTGATATTCACTGGGTCTATCAGACTGCTGACCGGATACAAAAAAGCTAAAACGATCAGGATGATAAGGAAGATGATGGGGGAAACAATCCTGTGCTGATAAAATGACCGGATATGCCTGCTGATATAGTGATCAAAGTTTTCTTTCATGAGATGCCAATGCTCCTAAAAATTGTTTCTTTCAGTATAAAGTTTGCATAGGAAATTTTCAAGGAGTAGAGTGTGTCATATCTTGCATTCGGGACAATGATTTGATAAAATCATCCTGTATCACTGTATATTTATACAGGCGGATAGGGAGATTACCTTATTATATATAAAAGACAAAAATGAGAGGGCTTTCGAGGATGAATATGAAAAAGGAATATCGGATTATACCCTATACATTGGTAGCATTGTTAATTGATATGCTGGGACGCACTCTGGCAGACAAGTGTAAGTTACCGATCTGGTGTGATTCCCTTGGTACGTTTATGATCGCCTATGTTGCGGGACCGGTATGCGGCGGTATTGTCGGCTTTATGAACAACATTATCTATGGCATATTCTTGCAGCAGCAGTCGGTATTTTGTGTAATCGGTGCTGTGATTGGTGTAGCGGTGGGCTGGGCAGCTCAAAAAGGCTACTTTGAGAGCCAGTTCAAGACCATGTCTTTGGGGATGGTGCTGGCTCTGTTTTCTACATTGGTGGCTACCATTTTGAAAGTTACTGTGTATGATGGCTCCATACAGAATGTGTGGGGGAGTCAGTTGGCGCTCCTGTGCATGGACAGTGGATTTCCAAAGATCGCGGCTTTGTTTTTAGGACAGTTTTATGTGGAATTTTTGGACAAACTGGTCTGCGTAGAATTTGTAGTTGGATGCGTCCACCTAGCACGGAAAAGAAAAACTGGGACTGGGAAAAAGTCCAAATTTGTCGGGTTGGTGCTCCTAATGGTTATGCTTATCTGCCTTCTAGGGGGAAATGATGTCCTTGCCGCAGAGGATAAGACTGACTATGATTCTTACCTTCACAATGAATATGCCAGCGAAGAAGGGCTTTTGTCCGGAGAGGCCAACGACATTGAGCAGACTAAGGATGGTAAACTTTGGATAGCTACTTATGCCGGACTTTATAAATATGACGGCAACAAGTTCAAACTCTGTAATGATTTGCCGGCGGTAAAGAGCGTGATCAGTCTCTATACTGACGATGAGGGCCGACTGTGGGTCGGAACCAATGACAATGGCATCTCTATGCTGATCAACGAGCAGGTGGTCAATACCATCAGTGAGGAAGATGGTCTTTTGTCAAACTCTGTAAAGGATATCGTCAGCGATGCTCACGGCAATTATTATATAGGAACTACAGAGGGCATTTCGGTTCTTTCTCTAAATGGCGGTATGCGCATTGTCAAAAATTACGAGGACATAAAAAATGTCTACCATATGTCATCAGATCATAACGGCAATGTGGTTGCTGCATCGGAACGTGGAGAGGTTTACTGGTTCAAGGACGGGGAGATCGTGGGCTCCTATACTTCCGCTATACAGCAGAAAAATATCAGAGGGGTCTTCTTTACAAACGATGATCGCTTACTTCTCGGCACTGCGGATAATATGATCTATTTTTATGATCTTTCCGGTGATGCACCGATTCTTTCAAAGACCATGCAACTTGAAGATATAGAGGCGATCAATTATTTCTACGAAACGGATGAGGGAGATATTTTCGTTTGCGCAGATAATGGCATGGCGGTCATCTATGGAGACGGCACTTATACCAAATTAAATACAGATGATTTTTCCAGTGCGATTTATAGCATGTTGATAGACTATCAGGGAAATCTTTGGTTTTGTTCCGCAAGACAGGGACTTTTGAAAATGAGTAAATCGCCATTCCAGGAACTCTTCTCTCAGGTTGGTGTAGAGTCTGCGGTGGTCAATACGACAGAGATATGGGACAAACTTCTTTTTTGTGGAACGGACAGTGGTCTGGTCATTATTGATGAGAGCAAGGGAACACAGGTGAGCAATGAACTTAGCACTATGCTTGCCGATACCAGAATACGTGGTATCAAAGCGGACAGCAAAGGGAATCTATGGATTGCTACAACAGGGCTGGGACTTTGCAGGGTGCAAAAAGACGACCAGGGCACTTATCAGATCCGTATGTTTACAGAAGATGATGGTATGCCGGGAATGCGTTTCCGAAACATCTATGAGGCTGAGGACGGATCCATTATTGTATGCGGTGATTATGGTGTTGCTGTTCTCAAAAATGAGAAGATTACAAATGTTTTTCGTCAACAGGATGGGTTAAAGAATGAAAAATCTCTTTGCCTCTTAGAGTATCAAGGGGCTTTGTATGTTGGCTCTGATGGTGGTGGCATTACCATCATCAAGGATGGAAAGGTAAGCGGGCATGTCGAGAAGAAGGACGGACTATCTTCCGGTGTTGTTATGCGTATGGTCTACGATGAGTCTACGGATGGCGTGTTCATTGTTACCAGCAACGGGCTTTGTTATATGTATGCAGATGGCAATATCAAGAGTCTGGATCAGTTTCCATACAGCAACAATTATGACATGGTTTGTGACGACGGCACCTGCTGGATTTTAGGCAGCGCCGGGATCTATGTTGCAAAGTCTGAGGATCTGATCGCGAATACCAGAACAGAATATCCACTCATGGATGCAAAGCGAGGTCTGCGCTCGTCTCTGACGGCTAATGCATGGTTGTGCAGAGAGGGAGAACTCTTGTATTTGTGCAGTGGTACGGGCGTGATTAAGGTTAATATGTCCAACTACGATATTACCGCAAAGTCCTACCGTATGCTGATGGATTATGCTACCGTGGACGGAGTACAGACCAAGATCAGTCGATCGGATGTATTAACTCTGTCGGCTGATGCATCGAAGATCACATTTGAGCCGGAGATCTTGAATTATTCTGTATATGATCCTTATATCAGTTATTATCTGGAGGGGTATGATACGACAGAAACCACCTGCCTGCTTAGCGAATTTAGCAAAGTTACCTACACGGATCTGAAATCGGGCACTTATGTTTTTCATATTTCGATTTTGGATGGTCTGGACGGCAGCATTATGGAGACTGCCAATTATTCTATTGAAAAAGACCGAGAGATGTACCAGAATGGATGGTTTTACATTTATGTATGGCTGATCATTGGTCTGGTTCTAGTCTGGATCACATGGTCAATTACAAGAGCACAGTCTCAGAAGACCATCCTGCGTCAGCAGTATGCACTCGAATATGCACAAAAGCAGATCGAGATGGGAAATGAAACAATCTTATCCATTGCCCGGACGGTGGATGCCAAGGATACCAATACGAGCCAGCATTCCTTCCGTGTATCAGAATACTCGGTTGCTATTGCAAGACGTCTGGGCTATCCGGAGGCAAAATGTGAGAACCTAAGACAGATGGCACTTTTACATGATATCGGAAAGATCGGTATACCGGATGCCATATTGAACAAACCGGCAAGATTGACGGATGAGGAATACGATATCATGAAGTCGCATGTAGTAAAGGGCGCGGAGATTCTAAAAGATTTTAAGATGATTGAAAATGTAGATCTGGGTGCGCTATATCATCATGAAAGATACGATGGTACAGGCTATTGCCACGGCCTAAAGGGCGAAGAAATCCCGATCGAAGCCCGCATCATTGGCATAGCAGATGCATTTGATGCCATGACGGCAAACCGTGTATATCGCAAGCAACTGGATCTGGATTATGTCATTTCGGAGCTGAAACGTTGCAGTGGAAGTCAGTTTGATCCCAAACTGGTAGAGGTCATGCTTTCTTTGATCGAGGATGGCACCATAGATGTAGAGAGTTTGTATGCAAAGTCAAAGGAGGAGTCATAGATGAAAAAGCAATATATCTTGTGTGCGGCTACAGCCTTGGCTTTGTGTCTTATATCTTTGTTTATCAATCAGATGACAAAGACGGAAGAAAAACAGTTAAAGATAGGATTTGTATTTTCCGGTGATGAAATTACACCCTACACAGAGAATTTTATCGATGCCAGAGACAGTCTGGAAAGTACATATGGCGATCAGATCCAGTGTGTAAACAAATACAACGTCTCAGAAGATCAGGTGGGAGACTTTGTAGAGGAGCTGATCAATGATGGTTGTGACTATATCATAGCTACAAGTTATGGCTATGAGGATAAGGTAAAGGAGATCGCAGCAGAGTATCCGGAAGTTGAATTTTGTGTTCCATCCGGGGACAATGCTAACGAGGACACCGTTTTATCCAATTATCACAACTGCTATGCCTCTATTTATGAGGGACGTTATGTTTGCGGTGTGGTCGCAGGAGAAAAGATCAAGGAAATGATTGATACCGGGCTTATCACAACAGACGAAGCCAAGGTGGGCTTTGTGGCAGCCTATCCTTATGCCCAGGCAATTTCAGGATATACCGCATTCTATATGGGGGTACAGTCAGTGGTTCCGGAAGCCACGATGATGGTCAAATATACCAATACCTGGATGGATTACTACAAGGAAAAGGAGGCAGCAACGGAACTGATAGATCAGGGATGCGTGGTGATATCTCAGCACTCAGATACCGTAGGACCGGCAACAGCCTGTGAAACATCTACAAGAACCATTCCGGTTTATCATGTGGGATACAATCATTCTATGACGGATATTGCACCTACCCGTTCACTGGTTAGCTGTTCGGTGGATTATTCCTATTACTTCAAGGAGTCCGTCAGTGCCCTTTTGAGAGGGCAAAAGATTGAAACCTGCATTGATGGCACAGTCTTTGGCCAGGATGCTGTGGCCGGTCTTAAAGAGGGCTGGGTGCGTATTCTTGATATGAATACAGCCATTTTGCCGGATGATATTGATACCGTGGTTGATGCCACAGTGAAGAAAATGGAGAATGGGTCTATAGAGGTATTCTCCGGTTCATTTACCGGAACAGATCCGGACGATCCAAACGATACCATCGATCTTTCAACGCCATATCAGGAGAATGAGAAGGCGTCAGCCCCGTCATTCCATTATGTATTGGATGATGTAATTACCATTTTAGAGTAAAATACCATTGACAGAAGATAAGAGTATAGTCTCCCCACCGGTCGGATGCTATGCCATATGTAATAAGAAAGGAACAGAAAATGCAAATCATAACAGGTACGTCAACAAAATCAGATGTTGCAGCAGCGGTTGAGGAAGCCTCTGACGGCATACAAAATCCCAAGTTACTGATCTTATTGACTTCATACACACATTTGAAGGAGGCTTCTCGCCTGCTAAAGGAAAAGTACGGACAGGTACCAATGATAGGTACCAGTTCTACGACTTACATTAAGTCGGAGTCATCGGATGAAAGAATGATACTGATTGGCTATGGACAGGATACAGTGGCTGAGGTTGGACTGATCCGAAACTTGTCAAGAGTTCCTATGGCGGATGTTCCGACCCTGGAAGAAAAGGTCAAAAAAGTAAGCCCGGGCAAGGACAATACGGTTTGCCTGGAGTTTTGTACCAACGATGAGGAACGCCTTGTCACAACGATGAATGTAGCATTGGAGAATGCCGGGATTACCCTTGCGGGCGGGACAGTATTTGGTATTCCGGAAGGGCAGAAGGCCTATGTGATGGTGGACGGACAACTCTATGAGGATGCATGTGCCTATGCCATTATCAAAAATACCACAGGCAAGATTCGTGTATATTCAGAGATGATCTTCAAGCCGCTTGCCGGAGCCAAACAGCATATTGCTACGTCTGTAAATCTCGCCAACAAGGAATTGCTGACCCTTGATGACAGACCGGCAGCAAGTGTTTACTGTGAGGACGCAGGAGTAAGACCGGATCAGGTGGCAACCAATGTTCTGACCAATCCATTGGGCAGAGTGATTGGAGACGAGATCTATATTGCATCACCATATGCAGTCGGAGGGCACAACTCTTTGATCAACTACAAAAAGATCAACGAAAATGACATGATCAGTGTTATGGAACTGGCGGACTATGAACAGATTGGCGAAGATACCAGGCATTTGATACAAACAGAGAATAAAAAGATTTCTTTTGTTTTCTCGATCAACTGTATTTATCGTCATCTTTTATATACAGATCGAAAATACCTGACCCCGTTTTTGACGGATATGGCAAAGCTCGGACCGCATGTCGGTATAGTAGGCGGTGGAGAACAATACGGCAGACAACATGTAAACCAGACCATGGTCGCAGTGGTATTTGAATAAAGGGGGAGACAGGATGAACTTGTTTGCAAGAAAAAGAACGGAAGAAGTAGAAAAAGTTGAAAAACAGGAGGAAAGAGCTGTATTAGAAAACAAGATGCAAGCTCTACAGTCTGTAGGACGGTTTCTGACAGAGCAGAAAGACAAACTACAAGAAGAAGAAAAAATTACCATAGAGGGAGTCAATGTGATCCAGGAATCCTTCGATAGGGTGGAGGACAAATATGAGGCTATTTCTCATTCAGTAGAGGATTTTCAGAATGAGTTCAAGAATGTAGAAAAGATCACATCGGCTTTTGATGGTATCGTCTCAGAACTGGTAGAGGCGGCAGATCATACCTATCAGGGGATCGAGGAAGTGGATGCCAGCAGCAGCAGCGTGACGCAGACCATTGATGAAGTACAGAGTGTATTTGACCAGTTTCAGCGCAATTTTGACGAGATCAGGGGCAAGGTAGAAATGATCAGCGGTTTTGCAAGCCAGACAAATCTACTGGCACTCAATGCGTCCATTGAGGCGGCAAGAGCCGGCGAGGCGGGAAGAGGTTTTGCGGTAGTTGCGGATTCGGTTAATGACCTGTCAAAAGAAATCCAAAGCGTGGTAGCATCCATTCGTGAAAGTATGGAAGAACTGAATGAAAGCAACAATCGTCTGGTCAATTCCATCGAAAATACAAAGGCTGCCATTGAAGAATCCCATGAAAAAGTAGTCAGGACCCAGGAGACGGTATCAGGTATCAAAGATGTTGCAGAAGATGTTACAACCCAGAGTGAGGAGATGGCAGCGGTCTTTGATTCCTGCCAGACAGCCATAGATGCAATTTCGGATAACATCACAGATTCTGTACAGTATTTCAAACAGGTAGATGGAGATATCGAGGACATCAAAATCAAGATTACAAAAAAAGGCTTTATGTTTGAGGATATGAGCAATATCTTAGAACAGATCGATCCTTTGACCGGATCTTGCGAAGAAAACTAAAGGATAGACGAGGAAGGAAACATGACAACAGATAAGAACAGGCTGGGAGGCATCAAAAAAATCATCATCATCTTGCCTGTGGTCATTCTTGTTATGCTCATAGGAGAGATCTCTTATGTGAGATATTTCAATGCAAAAGAGCACGTTTTAGATGGGGCAAAAGAGAGTGGCGGTGTGAGCGTGACTATCACCGGAAAGCAAGATTCTACAAGTAGTTGGCTCAAGCGCGGCTATGACCTTTACGGTGAGACAGTAGACCTGAAAGCCCAGACCATGGATGTAAATATGGTCAATAATTCCAAATACGAAATAAAGGACTGGCAGATGAGGGTTGATATTCAGGACGACTGTCTGATCAATCAAGCCTGGTGCGGTACGGTGGAGATACACCAAAATGTAAACGGAGATACCAAGGTTCAGACCCTGGATCTGAGAAATTACAAGTTAGAAGATGTGACCCTGGATTATCTTTATGATGGTGATCTTTTGATTCCGCTTTACAAAGGAGACTATGTCATTTATTATCCATCAGAAAAAAATGATGAGATGCCGGTGACAAAAGGTGCAGAACTGACTATGGGATTTATCCTGTATTATCTGGATTTTCCGGAGTCAACGACCTATCAGGTGACCTATCATTTCCATCGGACGATCATGGATGGAGAGAATATTTTCCTGATTGTGGCACTGATGTTTTTCTGGCTGGTTTCATTGATACTTTATATTGCATCTGATGTGACTTATAAGAAGACAGTCAAGGAAATGGAAATCAAGAAATCCGGTATCCTTAGTCTCTCAGACATGTATTCCATTATTTATATCATTGACCTGAAATCCGATACGCTGACCCCGGTGGTTGCCGATGAGGAATCAGAAACGCTCAGACCTAAGAACAAAGGGGCAGCCAAGCAGTTACGCGGCATGTTTGATTATGACAGTGCTGATTCCTACAAGGAATTGGCCTACGAATTCTGTGATCTGACAACTTTAGCAGATCGTCTGGAAGGCAAGAATACCATTGCTTTTGAGTATGTCAGCGTCAACTACGGTTGGTGCCGTACCCGTTTCTTTGCTATGGATCGGGCGGAGGACGGAAGTCTTGAAAAGGTCGTTTTTGCCATACAGGTGATCAACGAAGAGAAGCAGGAAATCGAGTCTATCATTGACCGGGCAGATGAGGCGGAGCATGAGAGCAAGGCGAAGTCTACCTTCCTTGCTAATATGTCCCATGAGATACGTACACCGATCAATACCATCATAGGTCTCAATACTATGATTCTTCGAGAGTCCAAGGAACCGGCTATCCGTTCTTATGCCAAGAATGTAGGTAATGCATCCAACATGCTCTTGTCCCTGATTAATGGTATTCTTGATATCTCAAAGATTGAGGCTGACAAGATGGAACTGGTACCGGAGCAGTATTCTTTCCGTCAACTCCTCAAGGATGTCATTAGCATGGTCAGGACGAGAGCAGAGTTTGATCGTCTGGATTTCAAATGCAATATTGCAGAGAATATTCCGGATCTTTTATATGGAGACATGATACGTCTAAAGCAGGTTATTATAAACCTGATTACCAATGCTGCAAAATATACAGATGAAGGAAGTGTTACCCTTACCATCTATGGTAAGGTGCATGAAGATCAGCTTCACCTGCTGATATCGGTCAAAGACACAGGCATTGGCATTCGTGAGGAAGATTTAAAGAAGCTGACCGAGCGTTTTTCCAGATTTGATGAAAAGAGAAATCATGCGGTGGAGGGAACCGGCATAGGATTGAATCTCGTCAATGGTATTTTGGGACTGATGGATTCCGAACTCCACGTCATCTCCCAGTATGGGGAGGGAAGTGAATTCTACTTTGAACTAGAGCAGAAGGTAGTGGATGAAAGTCCGATCGGCACGTTTGATCTTGAAGAGGAAGATGACGCAGATGAAGTCTATCAGGCACTTTTTGTTGCCCCGGATGCCAAGGTTCTGGTAGTAGATGATAATGCTATGAACCTGACGGTATTTACCGAACTTCTAAAAGAAACCCAGGTGCAGATCGATGCAGTCACATCCGGTCGCATGTCTCTGGAAAAGACCAAAAAGAAAAAATACGATCTGATCTTTATGGATCACATGATGCCGGAAATGGACGGTGTAGAGGCTATGCATGCTATCCGTGACCAAGAGGCTGGTATGAATACGAAGACACCGATCATTGCACTGACAGCAAATGCCCTAAAAGGAGCCAAAGAAGAATATTGCGGCATGGGATTTGATGATTTTCTGGCAAAGCCGATTCAGCCGGATGTTTTGGAAAAGCAGATGCTTTTGTATCTTTCTCCGTCACTGGTAAAGAAAAATCAAAGAAAGACCCAGACAAAAGAAGACGAGACAAAACTGCCGGTGATCTCCGGTGTAGATGTGGCCTATGGATTGAATCACACAGGCGGCATGAAGAGTTATCTGGCTGTTCTAAAGCAGTTTGAAACGGTAGCTGAGTCAGAACTGGCAGAATTGCGCACATATTTTGATGCGATTCATGATGATCCGTCGGACCGAGACAGCCTTAGGAGTTTCCGTATCAAGGTACATGCCATGAAGGCTTCTGCCAATATCATGGGAGCATTTCAGGTCTATGGACTTGCAGCTTCGCTGGAAAATGCTGCAATATCCGATGAAATTGACAAGATTTTTGCAATGGCACCTTACTTCTTTGAAGATTGGGAGAAACTGGGAAAGGCTGTAACGGATAGTCTGCCAAAAGAAGAAAAAAAGAGTGAGATGCCATCCGGTCAAGACCTAGGATCCATCCTGCATCTTTTAAAGACAAGCATGAATGCCTATGATATCAAGAGTGCGGACTCCCTTATGGAAAAATTGCAATCGTATCCTTGGGATGAAGAAAAAGAAAAACTGCTGTCAGAATTACAGAATGCGGTGGCAAATCTGGATGCCCCGAAGACAGCAGAACTTTGCGAAGCATTAAATAAATAACACTATATATGGATAGGAAGGAGAACCAGTAAATCATGGTAGGAGTATGTGATTTCCTCTTTTTAGAAGATGACGAGCAATCTTTTATCATTCGATCATTAAAAGAAAATCTGAAGAATTCCGGATATGGGGTAGACAGTTGCAATATTCATATGAAGCAGTTGCAAATGATCAGCCAAATGCCAAAGTTTTTTATTGTAGACGCAGAACTTTTATTGAAAAATGTAGATTCCAGAGTCTATCTGTATGATCGCTGCATAGAGTTCAACAGAAAGATTATTTTGATCGGTTATCGCAATACGCTACAGAGTCTCTATGATGTGAGTGCCACCAATGTATTTGCGGCAAGTTTTGAACGTCCGGTCAACAATATGGAGATTGTAGAAAAGTTGATGACCCTGGTGAATGGCTACGATGCTAAGGGGGCAAAAAAGAGTATACTGGTAGTGGATGATTCTCCATCCTTTTTGCGCCTGGTATCGGAATGGCTGGAGACTGATTATAATGTCAATGTCTGTCCTTCGGCGACAGCGGCTTTTCATATGATTGAGACAAATAAGCCGGATCTGATCCTTTTGGATTATGAGATGCCGGTTTGCAATGGAGCACAATTTTTGGAGATGCTTCGAAATGAGCCCACCATGGCGGGTATACCGGTCATGTTTTTGACATCCAAAGATGATGCACAGACCGTGAAATCATTGATCGCACTGAGGCCGCAGGGCTATCTTTTAAAGAGTCAGCCTAAGGAAACTACGCTTCATGCGATTGCAGAAGTATTTATTAAGGAGCAGTTAAAATAAATGGCAACAACAGGATTTGGATTGTGCCTGATCGTAGCAGTTTTTGTTGTGATCCTGATGGCAGCGAAAAATTACGAAAATATCAATATGTATGACTGGACGATCGTTCTTCTGATCCCCATTGTCATTCTGGGCTACTGGCTCAAATCCAGAGTGACGACGCCTGAGGCGGCAGAGATGGCCTTCTGTTTTATCTATCTGGACAGTACAGTCTTGCTCATGGTATCATTTTTTGCCATGACATATACTTTCGGACTGCGCGTAAAAGCCAGATACAAGTTGCTGGGCTATGGTCTTGCTTTGATCCATGCGACTGTTGTATGGGTATCTTTTGGGACAAACCTATATTATAGTTCCCTGACAGTGACCATAAAGGATGCAGGAAGTGTCACCAAGATGACGTCAGGTCCTCTTAAGATCATACACCTGATCTATTTGCTCATTGTCATGGTCTGGATCACCGGAATCATGATTGTCATGTATCTGAAAAAGGGAACACATTCCAGAAAAGTTTTACATAACTACTCTTTCATGGCGGCTCTTTTTGTAATCGTATATGCAGCAGAATGTGTAATCGATGTAGATTTTTCCTTTTTGCCATATTTGTATGCAGCTGCATCCGTATATATCGCTGTCAATTATGACCATATGCATTTGCATGACATATCAAGCATAGTATCTCAGCAGCAGAAAAACTCCAATCGACGGGGCTATGTGGCACTAAACTGTCAGCTGGATTTTATGAGTTGTAATGAAAGAGCCTTTGCATTCATGCCATTCCTACAAAAGCAGTATGTGGATGAAAAATTGTCGGCAGAAGAAAAATTCTTCTCGGATATGCTGGCAAAATATCAAAAAGACGGAAGTGTATCTAAAAAGTTCTCGGTAGGAGATATGGTCTGCATCTGTGAGATCTCTGAGATCTCCTTCCGTCGGAACGGAAAGATCCAGGGATATCTCTTTGATTTTCGTGATGCTACAGAGGAACAAAGAATTTTAGACGTCATGAAGTCTTACAATGAGACCCTGAGTGCAGAGGTTGCCAAAAAGACACAAAATATCGTTGATATACAGAGAAAGATCACCATTGGTATGGCCAATATCATTGAGAACCGTGATGACAATACCGGAGGACATGTTAAAAGAACTAGTGATGTGATGGCCATTTTGGTAGAGGAAATCCAGAAGCGCGGAAATCTCAGAATGGATGAACAATTGGCGGAGGATATCGTGCGTGCGGCACCCATGCATGATCTGGGCAAGATTTCTGTGGATACATCTATTCTTTGTAAACAGGGCAGACTGACAGATGAGGAATATGCCACTATGAGACTGCATGCCGAAAAGAGTGGCGAGATGGTACGTATCCTTTTAGACGGGGTAGAGGAACAGCATTTTGTAGATGTTGCCTTTAATATCGCTCGATATCATCATGAACGATGGGATGGCAGGGGCTATCCGGATGGATTGGTGGGCAGTATGATACCGAATGAGGCGAGATTGATGGCTGTAGCGGATGTCTATGATGCCCTTGTGAGCACCCGTTGCTACAAGGAAGCGATGGGATTTCAGGAGGCAAAGGAGATCATGCTGGAAGGTATGGGATCCCAGTTCGACCCAAATCTGCGTGCCGTCTTTTTGGCTTGCCTTGACAGAGTGGAAAAATATTATCAAAGTATGTAGTAGGATCACAAAAATGTGTTAGTATTACATATGGTTAGAATAGAGCAGAGGTAATATGGCAGCGTACGAAGGTTTTGCAGAGGTCTATGACCTTTTTATGGATAATGTTCCCTACGATGTCTGGAAAGACAATTTGCTGGACATTTTCAGACACTATAAGATTACACAAGGACTGGTGGCAGAGTTAGGATGTGGCACCGGCAAAATGACCAGACGACTGGCAAAGGCCGGTTATGACATGATCGGTATTGACAATTCCTATGAAATGCTGGGGATTGCCATGGACCATACTGCAGAAGGTATTCTTTATCTGTGTCAGGATATGCGCTCTTTTGAATTGTATGGTACGGTCGCAGCTGTGGTCAGTGTATGTGATTCCATGAATTATATCGTAGAATATGCAGACCTTGTTGCGGTTATCCGTTTGGTCAATAATTATTTGGATCCGGGTGGTATTTTTGTCTTTGATTTGAACACGTTATGTAAGTACCGCAATCAGCTGGCGGACAATACGTTTGCCGAGAATCGTGAACAGGGTAGTTTCATCTGGGAGAATACTTTTGACGAAATGACGGGGATCAACGAATATGATCTGACGCTTTATATTCAGGATGAGGAAGAACCGGACTATTTTATGCGATTTGAAGAGGTGCATTATCAACGCGCCTATGAGATAGAAGAGATCAAAAAGGCTTTGTGTGAGGGAGGTATGGATCTGCTTGAAATCATAGATGCAGATACCATGACGGCGGTTTCGGAGGAGACCGAGCGCATTTACGTCATTGCAAGAGAAGTGGGAAAGAAGAGAGGATAAAAGATGAGTGCATATAAAGACTATATGGTAAGAGCAACCGCGGCAGATGACGCTATCCGTGCATTTGCCATTACCTCAAAGGATTTGGTTGAATTTGCCAGGGCAAGCCACAATACCAGTCCGGTCGTCACCGCGGCATTGGGACGTATGCTTTCGGCGGCAGCCATGATGGGCATTATGATGAAGGGGGACGACGACATGCTGACCCTGCAGATCCAGGGCAACGGACCTATGAAAGGGATCACGGTCACAGCGGATGCAAAGGGGCATGTCAAAGGCTTTGCCAACGTGCCGGATGTCATGTTGCCACCAAATAAGGATGGCAAATTAGATGTCGGGGGAGCCATCGATCTGGGCATCATGCGCGTGATCAAGGATATGGGATTAAAAGAGCCTTATGTAGGCACGGTTCCCTTGCAGACAGGTGAGATCGCAGAAGATCTGACCTATTATTTTGCAACCAGTGAGCAGGTGCCATCTTCGGTCGGACTGGGCGTTTTGATGAATAAAGATAATACGGTGGCACAGGCAGGCGGCTTTATCATTCAGCTTATGCCATATACCTCCGATGAGATCATTGAGAAATTGGAAGAAAATATCAAAAATCTGCCATCGGTGACAAGCATGTTATCCGAGGGCAAGACACCGGAGCAGATCTTAGAGACTGTTCTGGCAGGCTTTGACGTGACCTTCCATGAGACGGTGGATGCAGGCTTTGTCTGTGATTGTTCTGCGGAGCGTGTAGAGAGAAGCCTGTGCAGTCTTGGGGATGAGGACGTGGCAGACATCATTGCAGATGGCAAGCCGATCGAGGTCAAATGCCAGTTCTGCAACAAGGCATACAATTATACCGTGGATGAACTGATCGCCATGCGTAAGCGCAAATAAGATAAGAGAGAAGAGTATGAAAGATGGATTTATCAAGGTGGCTTGCATCACGCCAAAGGTGCGTGTTGCAGATGTCACTTACAATGTAAAGCAGATACAAGAGGCAATGGAAACAAGTGCAAAGGCGGGGGCTATGGTCGTGGTATTCCCGGAACTTTGCCTTACAGGCTATTCCTGTCATGACCTTTTTTATCAGCGCACCTTGCTGACGCAGGCAAAGGAAAGTCTTTTGGTGTTGGCAGAAAAGACAGCAGATCTGTCGGGGATTTACTTTGTCGGGCTACCATGGGAAGAGCAGGGCAAATTATACAATGTTGCCGCAGCACTTTGCGGTGGAAAGGTGCTGGGGCTTGTGCCAAAGACCTATCTGCCCAATTATGCAGAGTTTTATGAGGCAAGACAGTTTACGTCAGGCAAGCAGGAGATTACAAAAGTTTTCCTGGCAGGACAGGAGACAGAGATCCCCTTTGGAACGGATCAGGTCTTTGCTTGTAAAGAGATACCGGAACTTGTCATCGCATCCGAGATCTGTGAGGACCTTTGGACACCATGTCCGCCGTCCGGCAGGCATTGCCTGCACGGAGCGACTCTGATCGCCAATCTGTCTGCCAGTGATGAAGTGACCGGCAAAAACGCATACCGCAGGGATCTGGTGGCAATGACATCGGCACGTTTGTATTGTGCCTATCTCTATGCCAGTGCAGGAGAGGGGGAATCCACGCAGGATGTCGTCTATTCCGGGCATAGCCTGATCGCAGAAAACGGCAGTATCTTGGCAGAGAGTGACCTCTTTGCGAACGGTATGTTCCTAAGCGAAGTGGATGTCTATGCGATCGCTGCAAAGCGGCACATGATGTCTACCTATGAGATGCAGACAGAGCCTGCCTATCATGTGAGTACATTTTCTCTGCCGGTGCAGGAGACAGATCTGACACGTTTTGTAGACAAGGCACCGTTTGTGCCATCAGATGAGGCAAGCCTGCGCAGACGTTGTGAGGAGATCTTAGACATCCAGTCTATGGGATTAAGAAAACGCCTGGCACACACCGGGGCAAAGACGGCGGTGATCGGTATTTCCGGCGGTCTGGATTCGACCCTGGCGCTTTTGGTCACTGTGCGTGCTTTTGATATGTTAGGGCTGGATCGAAAGGGCGTGATCGCAGTGACCATGCCGGGATTTGGAACGACAGACCGCACCTATCAGAATGCGGTTTCCATGATAAAAAGCCTGGACGCGACCTTCCGTGAGATCTCGATCCGGGATGCCGTACTACAGCATTTTGCGGATATCGGACAGGATGCAGATTGCCATGATGTGACCTACGAAAACGGACAAGCCAGGGAGCGTACCCAGATTCTGATGGACATTGCCAACAAAGAGGGGGGCATGGTCATCGGCACAGGCGATATGTCGGAACTGGCGCTGGGCTGGGCAACCTACAATGGCGATCATATGTCCATGTATGGGGTCAATGTATCTGTACCAAAGACACTTGTGCGCTATCTGGTCTCCTACTATGCGACTTATCTGGCAGATGAAGAACTAGGTAGGGTTTTGCGTGATGTCTTAGACACTCCGGTATCGCCGGAACTCCTGCCACCAAAGGATGGCGTGATCGCGCAAAAGACAGAAGAGTTGGTAGGTCCATACGAGTTGCATGATTTCTTCTTGTATCATCTGATGCGTTATGGCAGTGAGCCGAAAAAAATCTATCGTCTGGCAAAATATGCCTTTGCAGAGGATTATGATGAGACCACGATCTTAAAGTGGCTGCATACTTTTTATCGGAGATTTTTTGCACAGCAGTTCAAACGCTCCTGTCTGCCGGACGGACCAAAGGTTGGTACGGTCAGTCTGTCACCACGAGGAGATCTCAGAATGCCTTCGGATGCGTGTGCCGAACTATGGATGGAACAGATCGCATCTTTATATAAATGAGCGTAGAGTAAGGGAGAATTAGTTATTATGTTAAAGTTATTTTCAAAAAAAGGTGAAGAAACGGAAGAACCATCGACTGTGGAAACAAGCACAGAAGAAACAAAGAACGTTGACAAAAAGAAGATCGCTATCATCGGCGGCAGTGTCGTGGGCGCACTTTTGATCGTATTTGTGGGATTTGGCATCTTTTTCCAGAGCCATTTCTTTTTCCGTAGCACGGTCAATGGGGTGAAGGCTTCCGCAGCCAGCGAAGCCACCATGAAGAACCGTCTGCAAGATGCGGCAAAGGGATACGAACTTACCGTGGTCGACAGCGAGGGAGACAAGGAGACGCTTTCTTCCGATGAACTGGGACTCAGGATCGACATCAGCGATAAGAAGATCAAGGCGCTTTTAAAGAAGCAGAATGGTTTCCTTTGGGTATATCGTCTGTTCGTGCCGGCAGAGTATATGGATGATGCACTCGTTTCCTGTGATACCGATACTCTGGAAAAGAATGTGGCAAAACTCTCCTGCGTGACCAATCAGGATGTCAAGGCGACCGAGAATGCCAAGGTATCTTACAAGGATGGCTCTTTTGTTGCTACAAAAGAAGTCTATGGCACGGAGATCGAAGTAGAAAAGTTAAACAAAAAGGTAGAAAAGGCAGCCTTATCTTTGAAAAAGACATTGGATCTGACCAAGGATAAATGCTACAAACAGCCAAAATACACAGAGGACAGCAAGGAAGTCAAAGAACTCATCAAGACCCTGAATGGCTACTTAGACACCAAGATCACCTACCAGATCGGCAGTACGACCGAGTCTGTGCCAAAGGATACGATCGGTACATGGCTTTCCGGCGATGATGATATGCAGCCGGCATTTGATACCGAAAAAATGAAAGAATTTGTCTCTACCATGAGCAAAAAATATGATACTTACGGACAGCCAAAACAACTGGCAACGCAGTATGGCGTGACCGTTACCGTACCGGGTGGCAATTACGGCTGGCGTATTGATAAAGATGGCGAAGTGGCACAGTTGACAGAAGACCTTAAAGGAGGCAAGGATGTCAGCCGTGATTTCGTTTACCAGTACACGGCAGCCAGCCATGACGGCAATGACTACGGCAACAGTTATGTGGAGATCAACCGTACGGCGCAGCATGTATATCTGGTCGTAAACGGATCCGTTGTTATGGATACGCCTTGTGTTACGGGAAATCCAAATAACGGACATGTGACACCTTGTGGCGCTTTCCGTATTACATATTGTGAGAGAAATGCCATCCTTAAGGGGGCAAACTATAGAACACCGGTATCTTACTGGATGCCGTTTAACGGTGATATCGGTCTGCATGATGCGACCTGGCAGAAATCCTTTGGCGGACAGCGTTATCGTGAGGGTTATGGCTCTCATGGTTGTGTCAACCTGCCGCTTTCTGCTGCCGGCACTATCTTTAGTTATGTGCAGGCAGGCTTCCCGGTACTCATGTATGATCTGGCAGGCACCGAGACCGTGGATTCTCTGACCCAGCAACAGGCAGATGCCTGTAAGAATGCCATCAATGCGATCGGAAGCGTGACGGCGGATAGCGGAGCAGCCATTTCCGCAGCACGCAGTTCTTACGATGCCTTAAAGGATTCCGGTAAGGCTTGCGTAGACAACTATCAGGTATTGGTGGATGCTGAAAATGCATATGCAAATATCTGGGCAGGTATTGCACAGCAGGCAGATGCGGATGCACAAAATCAGGCAAATACGGTCATTGCATTGATCGATCAGATCGGAACACCGGTGACTGCCAACAGCAAGACAGCCATTGATGCGGCACAGAATGCCTACAATGGATTGTCGGATGCAGCAAAGGCAAAAGTGACCAACAAGGCAGTTTTAGATGCGGCAGTAGCAGCATATAACGCATTATAGAAAGGACAGAGGCAGATGAGTGGATGGGAAGATTATGTGAGAAAAGTAGAACCTTATGTACCGGGCGAACAGCCAAAGCGTAAGGTGATCAAATTAAATACCAATGAAAATCCTTATCCACCAAGCCCTCTGGTGCAAAAGGTCTTAGAGGGATGCGATGCAAGGCAACTCCGGTTATATCCGGATCCCGAAGCCGCAGACTTAGTTGAGGCGATCGCTAAGGAAAAAGGACTTGCCAGGAACCAGGTCTTTGTCGGCGTGGGATCGGATGATGTGCTTGCCATGAGTTTTCTGACTTTCTTTGGCAGCGACAAGCCGATTCTCTTTCCGGATATTACCTATTCTTTTTATGATGTCTGGGCAGAACTTTTCCGTATTCCATATGCGCAGATCCCTTTGCAGGAGGACTTTTGCATCTGTATCGCGGACTATAAGAGAGAAAATGGCGGCATTGTGATCCCCAATCCAAATGCACCGACCGGGATTGCAGAATCTTTAGATGCCATCGAGGAGATTTTAGCGGCAAATCCGGATTCTGTCGTGATCATTGACGAGGCATATGTGGATTTTGGGACAAAGAGTGCGCTGGCATTGTTGCCAAAGTATGAAAATCTTTTGGTCGTACAGACATTTTCCAAATCCAGATCCCTGGCAGGAAGCCGTATCGGCTATGCCATGGGCAGTCCAAAATTGATTGCATATCTGAACGATTGTAAGTATTCCTTCAACTCCTATACCATGGATCGTCTGACCATACAGATCGGCAAGGCGTCTATGGAAGATGCGCCTTATTTTAAGGACCAGGTCGATCGTATCGTGGAGACCAGAGAGTGGGCAAAAGACCGGTTGCAGCGTCTGGACTTTACTTTCCCGGATTCCAAGGCAAATTTTATTTTTGCAAGCCATGCCAAGATGGCAGCGGCAGATATTTTTGCGGCATTAAAAGAAAAGGATATCTATGTGCGCTACTTTAACAAGCCGCGCATTGACAATTTCCTGCGCATTACCATCGGCACAAAAGAGGAGATGGAAAGTCTGCTTGCGGCACTAGAAGAAATCTTGCAGCAGGCATAATAGAAGAGAGAAAGGCAGGCAATCATTGATGGATTGGTTGAATATGATTATAAATGTCATCGCTATTTTTGCAGGACTTGGGATTTATCTGGGAGTCATGCATACCAAGTGGGGACGCGAACATGAAGGCTATCAGTATGCCATTATGTTGGCGGCGATCCTCGCAGCATGTCTGGTCGGCGGACTGCTCCGCTTTATTTTTGGCTAAGGATTTGGCATGAAGAGATGACCCGGGGCATAGAATGACAAAAAAGGAGAGATGAACATGGCAGAGACTTCAAACTGTGAAATGTGCAATAATTTTGTCTATGACGACGAAGATGAATGTTATGTGTGTGACATGGATTTAGATGAAGATGATATGGTGCGGTTTTTGATGGGAAATACGGCATCCTGTCCGTATTATCAGTCCAATGACGAGTATCTGATCGTGCGTCATCAGATGTGATCTATGGATGTGATCAGTGACAAGATCGAAGCATCTTTGCAACTGGCATTGCAGCTTCCGACCGGAGAATTGGAAAAATCATCCGGTTTGTCGGCAGGTTATGAGGAAGGGAGCCGATCCTGGGAATTGATCCTGCGTATCGCCGGATCCGTGGAGACTTTGCGGGATGCTTTTCCCCAGACAAGTTTTCAGGAATTAAGCGGTGGCTATGTCACGGCACTTGTCCCGGAGGATGTGATTGGTGCGCTGGCGGCACAGGATAACGTCATTTATATAGAACAACCCAAACGGGTCATAACAGGTGTGGCACAAGGCGTGCGGGCATCCTGTATCTGGCCCTTACAACAAGAGATGACCTCGGTAGGACCTTTGTCCGGCCGGGGTATTTTTGTCGCCATTATTGATTCGGGGATTGATTATTTTCATCCGGACTTTCGCGATGCAGACGGCACAAGCCGGATCGCATGGCTCTTTGCGGATGGCAGGGAATACAGCAAGGCACAGATCGATGAGGCGCTGGCGGCGGAGGATCGCGCGGCAGCCCTTTCCCTTGTGCCGGTGACGGATCCGTCTGGGCATGGTACGCATGTGGCAGGGATCGCGGCAGGAAACGGCAGGGCATCCGGGGGACGCAACCGGGGCGTGGCGTATGAAAGTCCGCTGATTGTCGTAAAACTGGGGACAGTTCGATCCGGCGGATTTCCTTTGACCACACAATTGATGGAAGCGGTGGAGTATGTCAAGCGAAAAGCCATAGAAGAGAGAAAGCCGGTGGCGATCAATATCAGTTTTGGAAATAACTATGGATCCCACACAGGAACATCGCTTTTGGAGACCTATTTATCCCAGGTGGCAAACCAGTGGAAGATGGCGGTCGCCATCGGTACCGGAAATGAAGGACAGGAGGCATTACATCGGCAGGGAAAACTGTCGGCATCAGGGCAGGAAGTAGAGATCGAACTGGCAGTGGATGCCTACGAGACCAGCGTTAATCTGCAATTTTGGAAACGCTATCAGGATGTAGTGGATCTGGTTCTTTTGGCACCGGATCAGAGTCAGGTTTTTCGCTTTTCGGATAGCGTGCAGGGAGCAGGAGAAGGGCAGATCGCATCTTATGTATGGAACCATACAAAGATCTATGTCTTTTTTGACTCACCAAATCCCTACCAGATCTATCAGGAGATATACTTTGCCTTTTTGCCAAGGACAGATTATGTGGATGCCGGTGTCTGGACCATAAGGCTCATACCGCGCAGGATCAAGGATGGCTCTTATGCTCTTTGGCTTCCGACCGGTGGAAGCCTGAATGAAAATACAGGCTTTTTGCAGGCGAGCCAGGAGACGACTTTGACGGTGCCATCGACTGCCGACAAGATCATTTCGGTGGGGGCATATGACAGCAGGAGAAACCAATATGCCTCCTTTTCGGGGCGGGGATTTGCATGGGCGACCGGGGCGGTCAAGCCGGATCTGGTGGCACCGGGCGTGGATATTACATCCTGTGCGCCGGGGGGCGGCTATGTGACGAGAAGCGGTACCTCCATGGCAACGCCGTTTGTGACCGGTTCGGCAGCCCTGATCATGCAGTGGGGGATCATGGATGGTAACGATCCTTATGCCTATGGGGAAAAACTGAAGGCATATCTTTTGCGTGGGGCTGCGCCGCTGCCGGGCGAGCCTATGCCGTCTGAGCGGACAGGGTGGGGAAAGTTGTGCCTAAGAGGTAGTCTGGAATAAGTAAGGATGGTTTTTTCGCGGCGGTCGCGTTATAATAAACATAATATTGACGTGATACCGTGGGGGAAATTTATGCAGAGTTTTATGGATAAGATCAAAAGTTTTTTCAATGTGCGTACCAAGGGCATGCGGCTTGTCCTCTTTAATGTGATGGTTGTGATCGCTGTACTGGGCGGGGTGTTTTCCATTATCATGGCAATGGCATCGCTATTGCCGGTACAGCCTGTGCCAATCTTTGTCGTAGCAATTTTGACCGCTGTCTTTCCTTTTTATCTGGCAAATTATAAGGGGCGTCTGGGCGCAGCCTCCAACTTTATGGTTATTGTGATCTGCCTCTTTTTGTTTCCAGGCATCTTTTTCTCCCAAGGCGGTATTGAAAGCGGCATGTCCAGTTGGTTTGCGCTGGGAATCTTATTTATTTTCCTGCTTTTGGATGGCGTGAATTTTGTTGTTATGATATCTTTGGATGCTATCGTTATCGTCGGCTGTTACTGGATCTCTTACAAATATCCGCAACTGGTGCACGGGCAGATGCTGCGGGCAGGTTTTTTCCTGGACGTGGTGCAGAGTATCTTTGTCACGACAGTGGCGGTAGGGCTGATCGTCAAGGTGCAGGCATGGATGCAAAAGCAGCAGGACAGCATCGTAGAAGAAAAAAACAAACTGCTGGTGGAAGTGACACAAAAGGCAAAGTATGCGCAAAGAGAGGCGGAGATCGCCAACTATTCCAAGAGTCATTTCCTTGCAAATATGTCGCATGAGATACGAACGCCGATTAACACGGTTCTGGGTATGGATGAAATGATCCTGCGTGAGACCAGGGAAGATAATACCAGGAGTCTGGCACAGGACATTCGGACATCGACGGAATCCCTGCTTGAGATCGTTAACGAGATTTTGGATTTTTCCAGAATTGAATCCGGTAAGATGGAACTCATGGCAGATGATTATGAACTGTGTGACGTGATCCACGATACCGTGACGGTATTTGGCCTGCGTGCCAAGGAAAAAGGCTTGTATCTGCATATCCATGTGGATGAAAAACTGCCTGCCATGTATCGGGGAGATTCCCTGCGCCTGCGCCAGATCATCAATAATATCATGAGCAATGCCATCAAATATACCAGAGAGGGCGGCATCAACTTTTCCGTGACCGGACACCAGGAAGAGGATTCAGAAGTCTTACATTTCGAGATCGAGGATACCGGAGCGGGGATCCGGGAGGAAGATCTGCATCGTCTCTTTGAGGCATTTGAGCGTATTGATGAAAAGACCAACCGCAATATCGAGGGTACGGGACTAGGCATGGCAATCACAGCCAATCTTTTACATATGATGGACTCCAACCTACAGGTCAAGAGTGTCTATGGACAGGGCTCTACCTTTTTCTTTGATCTAAAACAGCGTGTCAAAGACTGGACTCCGATCGGACATTTTCAGATCAAGGACAAAAAGGACGAAGAGAACAGTAAAGCGCAACATTTTACATTTTTAGCACCCAATGTGCATGTACTGCTTGTGGATGATAATGCCATGAACCGCAAGGTTTTTTGTAAATTACTCAAACATACCCAGATCCAGATTGACGAGGCGGACAATGGTTTTACCTGTCTGGAAATGGTCAAAAAACGTCATTATGACATTATCTTTTTGGATCATATGATGCCGGAATTGGATGGTGTCGAGACATTTTCTTATATGCAGAGCATGCAGGAGAACCGTTGCAAGGATACGCCGGTCATTGTGCTGACGGCAAATGCCATCATTGGCGCCAAGGAACAATATATGCAGATCGGCTTTACGGACTATCTGTCGAAACCGATCGATTCACATCGTCTGGAAAACCTGATTGTAGAGCAGCTGGCACTGCACAATGTCCATGTGGAGACCATAGAACTTTCCGGTAAGACTTCGGAAGTTTACGGTGAAAAAGACCATGAATCCTTACAGGAACTGCCGCAGGTGGAGGGCTTTGACTGGGAATACGGACTTTTGCATTTCCCGAATGGACAGATGCTGTGGGAATCCGTAGAAGACTTTTACAATGGCTGCGAGAGTGCTATAGCGGAACTGGATCTTTTGTATCAGGATATTTCCAGCCCCAAGGGGATGGATGCTTATCGGATCAAGGTGCATGCCCTAAAGAGCAATCTGGCGCTGATCGGAGCCATGCAGGCATCCGCCCTTGCCAAGATCTTGGAATATGCGGCAAGAGACGGTCAGGAAGATCGTCTGCGACATCTGCATGGTGTGTTGATGGAAGAGGTCGAGGCTTGCAGGCGAAATCTTTCGGTGCATATGCAGCAGTTAGAAAAGAACCCCCCTATGACAGATCATGCATGGATCCTTGGAATGCTTTCTATGTTGCGTGCCGATGCGGAAAATCTGGACTATGACGGCGTAGATCAGATCATGCAGATGCTGGATGGCTATGCCTATGAGGAGACTTTGCAGGCAAGGATCGACCAACTGGCAGACAGTGTCAGAAATCTGGATCTGGATACAAGCATTTCTATCTGCGATCAGATAGGAGACATGATGGAAAATGAGGCAGCCGATACTTGACATGTGGGGCGCATGAGTATAACATGAGATAGGACTTTTTGTTTGGTGCATGACATCAGACATGATAAAATAAAAGATAAGAGGTCAAGCGATGAAAAAGGTTGAAGACTACATAAGAAGTATTCCGGATTTTCCGGAGGAAGGCATTATCTTCCGTGATGTTACGAGTATTTTGCAGGAAGCAGATGGATTACATCTGGCGATCGATGAGATGATCAAGTTGTTGGATGGTGTGGATTTTGATGTGATCGCAGGGGCAGAGTCCAGAGGATTTATCTTTGGTGTGCCGATCGCATATGCACTGAACAAGCCGTTTGTACCGGTACGCAAGGCTGGTAAACTGCCATGTGCTACCGTATCCAAGACATATGATCTGGAGTATGGTTCTGCAACGATCGAGATGCATAAGGATTCGATCAAGCCGGGACAAAAGGTGGTATTGGTAGATGATCTGATCGCGACCGGTGGAACGATCGAGGCTGCTGCACAACTGGTAGAAGAACTCGGCGGCGAGGTGGTCAAGATCGTATTCTTGATGGAACTTGCAGGACTGCACGGCAGAGATAAACTGGCAAAGTATGATGTCGCATCTGTTGTGACCTATGAAGGCAAATAAAAACAGGCTTTAGAAATGAGCGGAGGCATGCACATGGCATGCCTCTTTTGCTTTTTTGTTTTCATCTTAGTCTGCCTGCAAGCGTTCGATCAGAGGGATGACCTTGGCGAGATCACTGGCCCAGTCATAGAGCAGTGGCTCGATATCCGGTGTTGGCATAGAAAGATCCGGGATCATAACGGTAATGCATCCGGCATCATGCGCCGAACGGATCCCGTTAGGCGAATCTTCCAGTGCGAGACAATGCGCCGGATCTGCACCCAGTTCCTTGCATACATGCAGATAGACATCCGGGTGGGGTTTGCCCTGTTTTACCATGGAAGCACTGATCACGGTATCAAAAGCATTTTCCAGTCCGACGGTCTTTAAACGCTCTAAAGCACGATCCAGTTTGGTGGCGGTGGCTACAGCCGTCCGGATCTTATGGTCTTTGAGATAGGTCAACAGTTGGTCTAAGCCCGGTTTCGTCTCAATCCCTTCTTTTTCCATAAGATCTAAAACCAGTTTTGTGTTATATTTATGCACCGTTTCAAAAGAAAAATCCTCTCCATAGCGGCTGCCCCAGAGTTTTTGCGCGTCCTCGTGATTGAGGCTTCGTTGCATCAGGGCATCTTCTCTGGTAAAATCAGGATAACCGCAGGCGGCAAAAGCGATTGGCCAGGTGCGGTCATAAAATTTTTCGGTGTCTGTAATGGTTCCATCCATATCAAAAATTACGGCATCTAATTTCATGAAGATCTCCTTTTCTCATAGCGTAAATGATTTCGTTCGCGGACAGTATAGCACAGGAGACGGATGAGGACAAATAGTATGAAGTATTTCGGGATTTCCTTTTTAGATAAATTTCATTGCAGCAGGGGGACTTGCCCCAAGACCTGTTGCAAGGGCTGGCAGATTTTGGTGGACGCGAAAACGATGGAAAAGATAGAGCAGGAGCCGGCAGACCATAGGAAAGTTTTGCAAAGAAACATCAAGGGAAAAACGACCGGCGCACCCCAGATCAGAAAGCGCCTGGGAACCTGTCCTTATCATACCGGGGAGGGATTGTGCGGTTTGCAGCAGAAGGGCAGGACAGACCTGATGCCGCGCGTATGCAGGGAATATCCCAGACGTACGATCTCCTATGGAACGTTTGCGGAAATTTCCTTAGAACTTGCCTGCCCGGAGGCGGCACGTCTGTTTTTAGAGGAAAAAGAACCACTTACCATGCTTCCATGGCAAAAGGAAGAAAAAGAGATCCTTTGGAAAATTGGCAATGAGGATCTTCCCTTTTTAGAATTTTTACAGGATCTGCGTCAGACCATGGTGGATGAGGCGCAGACGCAGGAACGTTTTGATGTGGCACTTTTATACCGGCAATACCGGTGCTTTGATGCCATGCATGAGCATCTGATGCGTGATAAGCGCTCGGAGGCAAGCGTCGTGCTGGATGCTTATGTGAGCGGGTGGCAGGAAAGAAAGCAGGCAGGCGGACAGGAGAATTTAGATGCAGATGAAGCAAGACGGATGCTTTTTTTCTCCATGGATCTGGTAGATAAGGTCATTGCCCATCAGTTGGATATGCCGAATCTGGCAGTCAGCAATAGAGAATTGAAAAGAAACATTCGCCTTTATTATCGTTTATGTAATGGCAAAACGGTAGGGGAAGCCGGTGACTTTTTGGAAAAGGTCTGGCAGGAAATGGAAGAAGAGATGCCGGGTAATTATGACAAATACCGCAGGTATTACATATACTATCTCTATGAGATGCTTCTTTGTGCTTATGAGGACTATCATTTGCTCAAGACCATCCTTCTGGGCAATATGTACCTGGAACTTTATATGGTCATGGATGCGATCGCCTGGCTGGATTGTAAGAAGCATAAGGTGACCTACGATCTGGATCTGCAGGCGGGGACTTTATCTTCTTTGGAGCGGCGGATGCGGCACAATACGGGGGTGACGGAGGGAATCCTCAGCAGGGTGCGAAAAGATTTTTTGTAAATTGCTTCGAAAAATTCTTGACAGAGCGGGAACATTGGAGTATAAATAACATATATTTGAGAAACCGTTGAACAAGAGAAGTACTTTCTTGGAACATTCACAGAGAGTCATCGTTGGTGGAAGATGGCAATGCGAAGAGTTAGGAATGGACTTGTGAGGGCATGCCTGAAATGATCTTTCCAGAGTAGGGGATGACGGGAACCAGACTCGTTACTAAACTGGCACGTATGATGGTATGTGGAATGAGAGGGTTGCATAGCAGCCAATTTGAGTGGTACCGCGATAATGATTTTTATTACCGCCTCAGAGTTTTTCTGAGGCGGTTTTTTTATTATCCTATCTACCGGTCAAGATTCCGAATCCGATTCATACATCATTCAAAGAATGGCAAATGTCTTTGAAAAAGTATTGAATTCTAGGAGGAAAAGAAAATGAAGAAAAGAATTGTAGCAGGAATGATGGTAACAATGATGGCAATCGGAGCCGTAGGTTGTGGAAGCACAAGTAGTGATGACAAGAAGTCATCCGATACAGAGTACACGATCGGTATTGCCCAGTTTGCAGAGCATGGCTCTTTGGATAATTGCCGCGAAGGTTTTTTGGAAGGGCTGAAGGAAGAAGGTATTGTTGAGGGTGAGAACCTGACGGTCCTTTATGATAATGCCCAGACTGATACCGGTACAGCAAGTACGATCGCAGACAATTATGTTTCCAAAAAGGTGGATATGATCTGTGCCATTGCAACACCTTGTGCCATGAGTGCATACAATTCTGCAATGAATACAGAGATCCCGGTTGTTTATACAGCGATCTCGGATCCGGTAGCAGCACAACTTGCAGATGATGACGGAAATTCCGTAGGCAATATCACAGGTACATCCGATGCCCTTCCGGTCAAGGAACAGTTGGAGATGATCCGCGAATTGATGCCGGATGCAAAGAAGATCGGTATTATCTACACCACGAGCGAGACAAATTCGGTCAGCACCATTGAAACCTACAAGGAATATGCACCGGATTATGGATTTGAGATCGTAGAGACCGGCATCAATACCATTGCTGATGTGGATATGGCAGCAGCGGACATGGTAAGCAAGGTAGACTGCATTACCAACCTGACAGACAACACCGTTGTCAGTGGTCTACAGACCGTGCTTGAGCATGCCAATCAGGCAAACATCCCGGTATTCGGTTCTGAAGTAGAGCAGGTAAAGAACGGCTGTCTTGCAGCCGCAGGTATCGACTACAAGAAACTGGGTATCCAGACCGGTAAGATGGCAGCCAAGATCTTAAAGGGTCAGACAAAGGCTTCTGAAATGCCATTTGAAAAGATCACAGACCCAAGTTATTATGCAAATACAGAAGTGGCAGATAAATTAGGTATCGACTTACCAAATACCTTTACCGAAAAAGCAGAAGTATTTGATACGATTACAGTAAGCGAGGAATAAAATGACTTTAGTTATCAGTGTTTTTGAACAAGGTATGATCTATGCGATCATGGCACTTGGCATGTATATCACATACAAGATCTTGGATTTCCCGGATATGACAGTAGATGGAAGCTTCCCTTTGGGGGCTTCCTTGTCTGCTGTTTTGATCTCACAGGGCATGAATCCTTATCTGACCTTAGTGCTTAGTTTTGCAGCAGGACTTGTGGCAGGAACGATCACAGGACTCATTCATGTGAAATTAAAGGTGCGGGATATTTTAGCCAGCATCATCATGATGACGGCACTTTATTCGGTCAATCTTCGCATTGCGGGAAAGGCGAATCTGCCGATCTACAATTATGACAATATTTATAACAACAGTCTGACCAATCGAATTTTGGGCGGAGTCCTGTCACCTTATAAAAATCTCATTATCATTGCGATCATTGTCGTGATCGTAAAGTGTGTACTGGATTGGTATTTAAAGACAAAATCCGGTTATTTGTTGAAGGCGGTAGGTGATAATGAAACACTGGTGACTTCCATGGGAATTGATAAGGGAAAGATCAAGATCTTAGGACTTGCCATTGCAAACGGATTGGTATCCCTCAGTGGTTCCATGTTCGCCCAGCAGCAGCGTTTCTTTGATGCGTCTATGGGCGTCGGAACCGCAGTCATTGGTCTGGCATCGGTCATCATTGGAACGGCACTGTTCGGACAGATCAGCGTTTTTGGATTTTCCATCAGTGTTATTTTAGGGTCTATCCTTTACAAAGGATGTGTGGCAGCAGCTATTCGTATCGGACTGCAATCTACGGACTTGAAACTGGTAACGGCAGTCTTATTCCTCTTGATCCTGGTACTGTCATCCAGAATTGAGAAATATCAGGGCAGAAAGCGTAGAAAGGAGCGGGCATGATCGAATTAAAGCATATTCACAAATATTATAATGCAGGCTCCGTCAATGAAATGTGCCTGTTTGAGGACTTCAACCTGACCATCCAAGATGGAGAATTTGTATCCATTGTCGGCAGTAACGGGTCGGGAAAGACATCCCTTTTAAATATCATCTGCGGCAGTATCGGCGTGGAACAGGGGCAGATTTTGATCGGTGGTAAGGACATTACAAGGCAGAAGGATTATCTGCGCCACCGCAGTATCGGACGTGTTTATCAGGATCCTTCCAAGGGGACTTGCGGGCATATGACGATTTTGGAAAATATGGCACTGGCAGATAATAAGGGCAAGCCATACAATCTGGGGATGAGCGTCAAAAAGAGCCGGGAAGATCATTACAGAGAATTACTGCTTCCGCTGGGACTTGGGCTGGAAGATAAAATGCATACCCAGGTCGGTTCCCTCTCCGGTGGACAGAGACAGGCGGTCGCACTTTTGATGGCGACCATGACACCGATCGAAATGTTGATCCTAGATGAGCATACGGCGGCGTTAGATCCAAAGACGGCAGAGATCATTATGGAACTGACTGGCAAGATCGTAGCCGAAAAGCATCTGACCACCATGATGGTCACTCATAATCTCCGCTATGCAGTAGAATATGGCGACCGGCTTCTGATGATGCATCAGGGGCAGGCGATTCTTGATAAGTCCGGGCAGGAGAAAAAGGATCTTGCCGTAGACGATATCATGGGTGTATTTAACGAGATCAGTGTGGAGTGTGGTAACTAATGGTAGAAGAATTGGCAGTCAATGCTGTAGAAAAGAAATTGGATATGCAGGCATCCATTTTGGTAGGAAACTATGAATATTACTATGCCTGTGGAAAATTAAAAGGTATGATGGATCTGGCGGTTGATGAGGAGACGGCACCGCTTGTCATGAAAGAGATCGTGGATGAAGCCTTAGCCTCTTTTACACCGGATGAAACGGCAGAACCGGTCAAGGCTTATCTGAAAACGATCCTCCTGCGCTACCGTCCGGCGGATGAGTACGATGCCCAGATGGCTGACCTCTTTCGCTGGGGCAGGGATAGACATTAGGGACGTTCCTTTTGCCACAAGGAGCGTCCCTTTTGGCTTGTTTATAAAAATTT
>CAVGHS010000015.1:0-31721 GCA_963629085.1 bacterium | reverse complement strand
GTATCATCCAAGAAATAAATATTATCAAAAATCAGATCTATGTTAGCCGGTTGCACACATAATACTTCGGATTCACTTTGATTCTCTCCAAAAATCTTTGTGAACATTTCTGAATGATATGACATTACCTGCGCATTTTCAGTCAATACGGTATAATACTCATGCAACAACATAAATAACCGTTCTGTATCTCTTTTATTGAGTGCTTTCAACATGACCGATTCGTAATTTTCACCCTGTAAAAAATCATAACAAACTGTATTCTCACCTTTCAGCTTTGCAGACAACAAATGCAAGTTTGACTGTTTTGTATTCTGCCACATATGATAAATATGACTATTAGCCTTGTCATCTGTAGCACTTTTTTCTACCCATCTCTCATTTCCATCTGACATTATGCAAGTCTTAATACAGTATTGTTTCTTCCTGTCTGTCGAAAATTTGGTATATTCTATATATTCTTTTTTTGCATTTAACTCAATAAGAAACGCATGTGCAAACTCCTGCATGATATGTGCATCTGAGAAAGCCTGTGCTACCTTCTGCTCATTATATAACTCATATCGCCGACCGACCAGATTCGGATATGGTCGCCCATAACCATATCGATTGATCGACATATCACTAAAGATTTCCTCTGGATTATGATGTTCCGGATATGGATAATAAAACCGATAGGAATAGTGTGTTCCATCAAGCACATTAACCCATTCCTGACGACTATAGGTATTATAAGTATTTGATGCACTATAATTTGATATGCCCAGAAAATACTCTCCCGTAAAAGGTTCTGGTGCTCCATTAAAAAAGCGAATTCCCAACCTATTATAGGTTGCGATCAAAATATTTCCATCATCAACCACGACCTGTTGCAGCGCTTCTAAAATCCCGATCACTTTCTGTGGATCATTTGGAAAAATGATATCCTCTAAAGCAACAACATCATAAACTTTCTTTTCCGATGCCAATAGATCGTTCAATTCATCCATATTATGGACAGTAACCATCTTTCCTTTATTTGCATACCATTTTTCTAACCATTTCATGCCTACAATCCTCTATCTAAGAATCCATCTCTCCGTCCACTGTACAAACCAATCCTGACGCTTATCTCCCGAGATCATAACACCGATCTGATACTTGTGATCTTTCGGATCTAATTTATTCGTGTCGACCAGAATTTCATATCCGACTGCCGCGTTTTCATAATTATAAGTCCGCCTAGCTTCCTCAGAAACAAAACGTTCCACATCAACCCGGTAACACTTACCCGACTCGCCTTGTAAGACCAGATATAATTCTCGTTTACTATCCTCGCCGAGGTTTCCCGTGTAAAACCAGCCAACAATCCTCACTAATGAGTCTGCATATTCCACACTATTGATCCGCGCCATAAAGTTGATGGATTCTGTGTCAAAATCAATGACAAAATCTTCCATGCTGCTCTCTGTCTGTAGCGGTTCATGATCGCCTGCTCCCTGCATCTGAATACTAAAGGAGATATTATATCCACCCAGATTGCGATTATAAAACGGATCATAGCCCTCAAATGCAGGATGATTTTTATACAATTTGCTACGTTCCATCGCAAGGCGAAGCATCTTCTCATCATCCTGATTGTCGAGTCCACGGCTCACAGACTCATAATGATACAAGACGACATCATTACGACACACATTATAATAACCAGCCTCTGCCAGTTTAAAACACAGGTCAATGTCATTGTAGGCAACCGGAAATCCTTCATCAAATCCGCCGACCTCATAGAACTTTTCCCTATCAACCATCAGACACGCACCGGTCACTGCCAGCCAGTCATATTCCACACGATTTCTTGCAAAATAATAGGACTGAGCATCATCCATACGACTAAAGGCATGAGACGGTCCGCAAGTCAGGTTCAACACGCCATCATGTTGGATATCTGTAGAATCCGGGTATAAAAGTTTTGCACCAACGGCACCCACATGCTCCTGTGCGGCATGTCCCGCCAGACGATCAAGCCATCCCTGATGCAGGATTCCAATATCATCATTTAAAAACAGGAAATATTTTCCGGATGCATGCTCCGCACCAAGATTACACATGTGTGAAAAGTTAAAGGACTGCTTTTCATAAACGTACTGTATATTCTTACCTGTGATATAGGCATTGATCTTATCCTGCACATCCTGCGCACTGCCATTATCCACAATAATGACCTCATAGTTCGGATAATCCGTAAACTCTGCAATGGTATCCAGACAATGCTTTAAAATATCAAAATTGTCTTTGGACGGAATAATGATACTTACTTTCTCGTTTGTATCATTGTGATAGACCAGACGGTATTGGTACTCGCCATCCACATACTCCACACCTGCATGCAGTCCACGTCGTGTGATCATTTCTTCCTTTAATTTCTTCGCCACTTCCAGTGCATAAGGCTTGGAATTCGGATCATAGGCTACTGATTCCTTGCGTTCACGCCAATGGTAAAGGATTTTATCCACATGTCCCACACGCTGATTCGTCGTATGCTCCATAAAACGCAATACGAAGTCATAATCCTGACTGCCATTGTACTGTGTACGCAGACCGCCTACTTCCTTGACGATCTCGGTTCGATACACGGACAGGTGATTGGTATAGTTCAGGCACATAAAGGCATCCGGTGACCAATCCGGCTTAAAGAAAGGCGTATGACGGTCTTTGACAGGTATCGCAAACGCGCCTTCCTTGTTCGCCTGGCACTCCTCGGTAATCTTGTCCTCATCACTATAGATAAAGTCCAGTTCCTGATTTGTATTCAGTAATGCAACCACCTCATACAATGCCTGCGGAGCCAGAACGTCATCACAATCCATAAAGGCAATGAATTCTCCTCGCACTTCTGCAAGCCCTGTATTTGTGGCTTCTGAAATATTGCCATTTTCTTCGCGATAGATCACACGGATCTTTGGCATGTCACTATACTCTGACAGCACCTGCCGGACATTGTCCCAGGAAGAATGATCGTCCACCAGTATCAATTCCCAGTTTTCATAGGACTGCGCTCTGACGGAATCGATGCAGTCGCGCAACATCTGGCTAGAAACATTGTAAACCGGCACCACAACAGAAATCAGAGGAACATATGCTAGTTCCCCCTGACTCCAGACCGTCGGCTCTATCTCATCTATCCACTGACGGAATATATCAATATTCTGATAATTGCCGATGCGTAACACACGCTTGATCATACGCTTGGCTTTTCTTGCTACTCGTCTTATCATCCTGCGATTATAACCCTTCTGCGATCTCCATCAAATACTTGCCATAATCTGTTTTTAAGAGCGGCTGTGCCAGTTTTACCAACTGCTCTTTATCGATAAATCCTCTCTTGTATGCGATCTCTTCAATACAAGAAATGTAAAGTCCCTGTCTCTTCTGGAATGCGGACACAAAATCTGCTGCCGCAAGAAGCATGTCGTGATTTCCTGTGTCAAGCCATGCAAATCCACGTCCCAAAGTCTCTACACGCAGATCGCCTCTGTCCAGATATGCATTATTTACAGCAGTGATCTCCAGTTCGCCTCGTGCAGACGGTTTGATCGTCTTTGCGATCTCCACAACAGAATTGTCATAGAAATAAAGTCCCGGAACCGCGTAATTTGACTTTGGATTTTCCGGTTTCTCTTCAATCGAAATAGCCTTGCCATTTTCATCAAACTCAACGACACCATACTCTCTCGGATCTCTGACATAATAGCCAAAAATGGTTGCTCCCGGCTCTTTTTCCGTGCGCTCAGCAACCCCTTTTAAAACTTTTGAAAAACTCTGTCCATAAAAGATATTGTCGCCAAGTACCAACGCTACAGCATCCTTACCAATGAAGTCTGCACCAATGATAAAGGCTTCTGCAAGTCCGTTTGGCTGCTCCTGAATGGCATACTGGATATCCATGCCTAACTGGCTGCCGTCTCCAAGCAGTTCTTCAAAGACAACCACATCTCTTGGTGTAGAAATGATCAGGACTTCCCGGATACCGGCAAGCATCAAGGTTGATAACGGATAATAGATCATCGGCTTGTCGTATACCGGCATGATCTGCTTGCTGATCGCCTTTGTCAGCGGATATAATCTGGTTCCTGAACCACCTGCTAAAATGATACCTTTCATCTTAAAATTCCTCCTTTACGCATTCCAGTGCTGCCATGAGCACCTTGTCCATATCGTAATACTTGTACTGTCCCAAACGTCCGCCAAAGATCACATTGCCTTCCTTGGCTGCAAGTTCGGCGTATTTTTCATAAAGAGCATTATTCTTCTCGTTATTTACCGGATAGTATGGCTCTACGCCCGGCTTCCACTCAGAAGAGTATTCTCTCGAAATGATGGTAGTCGGCTGCTTGCCAAACTCAAAATGCTTGTGCTCGATGATACGGGTATATGGAACTTCACGCTCTGTGTAGTTGACTACGGCGTTACCCTGATAGTTTTCCATATCCAGCTTCTCTGTCTCAAAGCGAACAGAACGATACTCGAGTGGTCCAAACTTGGAATCAAAATATTCATCAATCTGACCGGTAAAGAGGATTCTGTCATAAGAAACTTCAGTACCGTCAGATAACTTGCCCGTCTTTTTCAGATCAAAGAAATCCTCTCCGGTAACCACATCAATGCCGTCCAGCATCTTCTCAACGATCTGTGTATAACCGCCCATCGGAATACCCTGGAAACGATCGTTAAAGTAATTATTATCATAGGTAAATCGCATCGGCAGTCTCTTGATGATAAATGCCGGAAGTTCTGTACAATCTCTTCCCCACTGCTTCTCGGTATAGCCCTTGACCAGTTTCTCGTAGACATCCTTGCCTGCGAGGGACAAAGCCTGCTCCTCCAGGTTCTTTGGCTCGTCGATATTGTACTCTGCCTTCTGCTTCTCGATGATGTCCTTTGCCTCCTGCGGTGTGCGGATGCCCCACATCTTGCTAAAGGTGTTCATATTAAATGGCAGGTTGTAAAGTTCATCCTTGTAAACCGCGATCGGAGAATTGATATAATTATTAAACTCTGCAAACTGATTGATATATTCCCAGATAGCCTTGTCCGAGGTATGGAAAATATGCGCACCGTAAACATGTACGTTGATGCCATCTACTTCCTTGGTGTAGATGTTTCCTGCGATATGATCGCGCTTATCAATAACAAGAACTTCCTTTCCTCTTTTTTTTGCTTCGTATGCAAATGTGGCTCCGAAAAGTCCAGCACCTACTACGAGATAGTCATAATGCTTCATAATCTCTGTATTCCTTTCTTATTTAAATCCGAACATAGTTAATTGTATTGTAGCAATTTTGGCGGGAGAATACAAGATTTCCACATTAAAAAGGGAGTTGGTTCCTCCAACTCCCTTCGTCATTTAAATCAGACACAGTTCTATATTACACACTAAAGGACAATTATGGCACTTATCTCCTACACACTTATGAGCACACCGTCCATAGTTCTCCTCCACCAACTTTTTGTTCATCTCCCGTTTTTGATTTTACCACCAATTCTACCATTATCATACACTCTCTATTCACTGAGATTGTGAGTGGGTTTAATTTATATAAGTTGAGTATCTCATATATGTCCTCTTTCGTTTTTTCTACCTTATATTTTCTCAATAGTTTTCTTTCCAATTGTGCCTCCTGTGTTACATATAGGCAATAAAGTTCGATACAATCTGTATTATCATTCAAGTATTTATATATATTCTTTCGAATGCCCATTATACATTTAATAGTCATTTCCGAATTTATCTGAAAGAATTTTTTCTGCCTTTTAAACTCATGATCCTCTTTGTCAAAAAAAGTGTGCTACTTCCAGATAGTAAAAACATAAACACGCCTAGTGCCATCTCATTTGCCGGATCACCCCCTCTACTTGTTTCCACACTCATATCCACATGTACCTTTAAACGTTCCCGAATTTCTTTCAGTTCATGGAGTTCCAACGAGTCCATCCACTTTGTGACTTTTTGCTCCCAATCAGAATATCTTTCTCCTGTTTTTAACATTGTTATGTATGACTTTTTCAGTGACTCTATCTCATCTTTTCTCGGAATATTTACAACATACTTCATTCGCTTCTCCATTCATCTTGCACAAATCTTTTTCTACTCAAATTCAATCTCTTCATTGATCTTTTGGTTGATTTCAACCCTTGCCTGCACATCCAATTGATTTACCAACCAACCGTTTAGGGAGCAACTTTTGATAAAATCATCTATTCGATTGATTCCATCCATTGCTTTCAATGTAACCACTACACCAAAGCGAATACCCACGCCATCTTGTGGATCCAATCGATTCAACGTCTTTATTTCCATCCCCCAGTTTTTATTTTTATAAGAATCTTTTGCTCTTTTTCTACTCTTAGGTAGTTCGACCACATATTTAACATTATCCCATTTTCTAAAACTCTCTCGAGCTTCATTTTCTAAAATAAAATGCTGCTCCTCTCCCAAGAGTTCACCTTGATTTTGATGATCTCCCCTAATATCGCTTATCTTACCTTTATTGTTGATTCTTCCGAAGTGTAAATTTAGTTCTGTATTCGTATAGTCTACTCCCTGTGATCTACTACAAACCGGGAAATAGCACATGGTTGCTTTTGCATAGTATGGATACTTATCATTCTTCATCGGCACTGGAAAGAAATAATTATAAGTGTTCCATTTTTCGCTCACATCATTAACAAGAAATTTGATCTCATCATCCTTTGTATGAACAATATCCTCTATACGAATTGGCACAATACCATGTCCATATAATGCCACCTTTTCCGGTGTCGGATTCTCCGTCCATCCACGAGCAGAATCAATCAGTAATGCTTTCGCCACCTCACGATTGAGTCCAAGCACATCTATAAGATATGACATTTTGCGTGCGATCCATGGGGCAGCAAATGATGTTCCTGCCACATACGCTTCTCCTAGGGGTTCACACACATGTATATACTCTTCCTCACTTCCGCCATAATAACTCACATCCGGCTTTGCATAAAACGATAGTGCCAGTCCCTGCCTAGCATACTTAGGTGCCTTTCCACTTTTCGTCACAGCATTAACAACAATACCATTGATCGAATCTGCCGGCGCACCAATTTTTACTATTTCTTCATTCGGTTTATTTGTTCCAGCAATAATAAATATCACATCATTCTCATACTGAATTTGATCCAGCACTGCCGCTTCCGCGGATATAAAATTGTCCTGTATTTCTTGATTACTACCTAGCGAGATATTCCACACCTTAATATCCTGATTACTTGAAATAATTTCTCGAATCTTTCTTGTAATGGTAAACGAAGAAAACTGCCTTCCAGTAGCAACGCCAAAATGTCGCACGCGAAAATTTCCGCAGCCGTCATCCAACCACGGATTGAGTCTTGCTCCATCTACGATAATGGAATCCACTGCTGTGCCATGTCGGTAATCCGATGAATTTTTCGGTAAATTTCCATCTACCATCTCATGATACTCAACCCAATCTGCAAAATATACCTGCTTGTCAAACAAGGTATCTATAACACCGATCGTTGGTTCAATCCCCGGCTTTCTCAAATACATAACATCCGTGTGCAATTCACCTTTAAAATCATCAGGCGACAACTGAGACAAATCCTCTGTAGCCATCGCCACTAAGTATGGTGCTTTTTCAAAAAGGATTTGTAACTGATGGTTGTCCAAAAACACTGTTTGGTTGTCCAGAATTCTGCTTTTTAGCACATCAATTCCTAATTCTCTCAGTAACATCTGTGTATCTGTATTCGTATCATATAAAGTAATGATATTTGACTTGGTAGATAATTCTGGTTTCTCCACTTCAAAATATTCAATATAAGATGCATCAGCAATCACCTGTAAAAATGTAGTTTTTGCAAGGTCATATTGATCAAATCTTACTGTTGCTATTTTATCCTTATCTCCAAACTGCTTAGCACTTATCTGATCATCGAACTCATCATGTATAATATTACTTGCCTTTCTTAACAGGGTTCTGCTTTTCTCCAAATCTTCTGCTTTCAAATAATATGTAAGGATATGCTTTGTTTTTTCCTCATTAAATTTAGCTCCTACAACTGCATAGTTCGATTTTATTCCTTGAAATAAGCCACTGATTCGATTGGTTTTTGCAACAATTTTATTATAGTGCACACTAATCAATATTCCATGGAATGCCCGATTCTCTTGTTTCCAGAATTCTTCTATCTGCTCTAACTGTGCTTCCAATCTATACAAATGCTGTACCGTTACCAATTCCTTGCCATTCATTCTCGGCTCGCCACCACCTACATTTCTTGCGGCTTGAACAAATTTTTTCCCTTTGAGTTCCAATACATTATTCATTCCATACCTCCTAATTTAATTTTCTGGATACAGTGCTCTTTGACTCTCCTGTCAATTTCTCGATTTCTCTTACCGTAAACCCCTGTTGATGCAATTCTTGAACACTGACCTGTTCTATGTTATTAATCAAACTCGTATATAAACGTCGCAAATAATCATACTCTACCTGCGCATCACTAAATGCTAAGCTAGTTTTGATCACATTCTGTAATTCTCCAGGATATGGTAACTGTGGTGCTATATTTAAGATCTTGCGAAACAATCTTGTATCCTTAGCAATCCCCTTAAATTTCTTTATATAATCCGCAAAAAATAGTTCCGCCACCTCAATCAAATCTTCCCTTGTGTATCTGTCAAAACTTATCACAGCATCAAATCTTCTCGTAAGTGCTCGATCAAAGTTCTTATACAAATTTGTTGTTGCTATAATAACAATCTCCTTATTAAGATCTGTGAGGCGATCTAATTCTCTTAATATAGTTGATGTAGCACGTCCCATCTCTCGTACGTCATTTTGATTTACCCGATCTAGAGCAATAACATCAATTTCATCAAAAAGAATAATTGTCTTTCCCGGGTTTGGCAGCATATTGATTTCTTTAAACAATTTTGTAATATTCTTATTTGTCTGTCCTAACTTACTATCCACCAGATGATCAAAGTCTACATAAAAGAGTGTGCGTTCTAACAACCTAGCCACTTGCTTTACCGCTTCTGTCTTTCCTGTTCCTGGACGTCCTTCAAACAGAAATTTATTAATCCCTATATTATGATTGATTGCATTGATAACTCCCTTAATATCGTTCGCAATACCCGAAGGAAGATTTAAGGCTTGTGTATCATTTATATCAATCTGTTTTAATAAATCACTTTCAAAATCACTTGCCTGTGGCGAATATAAATTTGCCTCGGCAATAAGTCCCATAATATATTCCGCTAATTCCTCATCTCCAATGGAATCAAAATCTCTTGCAATCTGAATAGCCTCGTTTCGAAATGCATTTTCATTCCTTTCTACATGATACCTAATCAGATTTATTATATTTTGCTTTTTCATACAAGAGCACCTCCATATATTATGCATTTATCATAGCACCTTTTGGGACAAACTTAAAGGCTTTGGGACAAATTTATTCAAATTATCCCAAAGCCTTATATTTTACAACCCCAGATACTTCTCCCAATATCCAAGGCTTGTGATTTCTTTCTTTGCCTCTGCCCACTGCTGCATCATGACATCATGATTCTTTCTGATCTTCTTCGTCATCTTCAGATATTTGCAAAAATCTTTCCAGCCTCTTGCATAACTTTTCTCTGTCATGTAGCCTTTGCGTTTTTCCTCATCATAATGGAAGATCTTCTTTGCACCAAAGGCAATGCCGCTGTCACGCAATCCAGCCACCTTGAGTGCCCTCGTACTCGGAAGGATCCAGCGTATGATCGCCCAGACACTCCATGCCAGATAATGACTGTGGAATCCATTTTCCTCTACCATATCCTCAGTCAGATCATAGGCAGACAAGTCCTCGTACTTATAATTATACTTGGTAAGTGCCGCATGTTTCTCGAGCGGATCCAAGGTCTTAAAGAAGTCCGGTCCCTTGTAAAAATCATCGATAGCCTCATAGATGATCTCTGCATCTTCGTAACGATAACGGTTCAAGGCACCGACAATACGGTTTGACAAATGATGGATCACATCGCCTGCTGTCGCGCAGGTTTGAGATCCTGCCATACCGATCAGCATATTGCGGATATCGTAATAGGTCATACGCGTTGCCGCCTTATTGATTCCCTGCGGATGCCATACACAGATACCATTTAAAAGGATGGTACCATTCTTCTCATTTCGCACCCCATACTCCATGTCATCATAATGGATAAACAAAGGTATCGGCAGATTATCTTCCGTGATAATAGAAGTTGGGATAACACTGTACCACCAGCCACTGTAATTGATCGGATTTTCACATTCATTGGTGGCAACACATTCCTGTCTGCGCAGATCCCACATCTTATTATAAAAAGTCACCTGCGTGCCACGCCATCTCGCCCCGGCCTCAAACTGCTTGTAGCGAAGATTTAACATGAACATTTGGCCTCCAACCATCATATCATGGTGTTCTTCATCAACGAATTGCAAGAAATGATAAGTACGCTCCAACACATCAGTAGAAAGAATGATATCATCATCCATCAGGATAATATGGGTAAAAGGCGAATCCTCGCGATGGAACAGAGACTCGATCATGGTTCTGGTAAATCCACCTGCCCCACCGGCATTTTTATTTGGGAAAAGATGCACTTTGTCACTCTGAAAAGTATCCTGTGGCACCGTCTGTCCATTATCCGATATATAGATTTCTACATGATCACACAATGGCGACTCGGCATTATTGATGACCTTGTCCAGTACCAGATTTACATTTTTCTTTAAAAATTCCTCTCTCTGGAATGTACAGATACCAAGCACCAGTTCCACCGGATTGACATCCGCTTTCTCTATGTCTGTCGTATATGCTCCGGACAGGAGGGAAACCGCCTCCTCACACGGCGTCATCGTAATATAGTAAATGCCCTCATCGGCTAATTCAGCAAATCGGATAGTCGTCCTAACCGCCTGCTGACCACAGTCCGTTACAAAGGTCTCTGTCTCCTGCGGACAGTCCATTTCCCGCCTTTTATTGTGCAGGAAACTGTACATGGTCTCCTCATCCGGAAACTCCTGTGACATATGTTCTGTCTCAACACTGCCAATCGTCTGATAGGCTCTGACCTCTACCGGACCACTGGTCACGATCTCCAATGCCAGATTCGACAACTTTGTATATTTCTTCCATTTACCAATAGAAAAGGCGTTAAAATAAGTATCCAGGGATAAGATCTCTCCATGCTTGATCTCAAGCGGAAATGATTCTGCTGCCACTTCCGACGCTTTTACGCCATCGATCATCTTATGGAACATGACATCCTCATCATCATATGGATAAGTCGTAATATCTTTTCCCTCTGTATCTACTTTTCTAAAATACATCCCCCACTCATTGCATACTTCTTTGCTTGGTCCGATCAACTTTTGAATAATCACTGTTTTATTCCTCCTATCTCCGGCGCGAATCGCACGCCTGCCGTCATACCTTTCCACATTGTGGCAATACGCATCTTCTTTCCGTCCCTGCTCTTAAACAGGACACGCAGCATATTTAGGAAAAATGCCGCATAGTAAATACAGACTTCTTTTGCCCCACGCCTCTTTGCCGTGCACAGATCATTACGAAATGCATAAAAGTACCTTGGCACACGTCCTATTTCATCGATCACGATATTACTCCCGGCATTGGTCTTCATTTTGTGGATAACCATGCTCTCTTTTACATGGTAGCATGGATAAGTCCCCGACACCCGGAGCGTGTATTCCTTATCATCGCCCCAGATGAAATACTCCCTGATCGGAAGTCCCATGTTCTCTACTGCCTCTCTTGTAAAAAGCAGTGACACAAAAGTTGCGCTGTCCACCGCCTGTAGGCTCAAAATGTCTTCTGCATCCTTACCGGATATAGAAAACTCCTGTCCCACATAGTGCTGACGGTTCATCTCACAGAGCCTGCCATCTGTCCAAAGGACAGTTGATGAGACAAAACCGACCTCATTTCCGGCGTATGCCATGCCGTCCAATAATTTTTGTAAGGCATCTGTCTGCGGTATTGTATCATCATCCATGATCCAGATGGCATCCGCGCCCTGCTCATATGCCCATTTCATGCCGGTATAAAATCCACCGGCGCCACCTGTATTCTCTGCCAGATGGATCGCGTAGATCTGCTTGCCTTCGGCATTGTCTACCGACAGCACGCCATCTATCCACTCTTTTGTGCCATCCGTACTGGCATTATCCACAAGAAGGATATCCAGTTGTGTATCTGTATCTATTTTCTGTGCCAGCAATGCCTGTAAGCATTCTTTCAATAAATCTATCCGATTATATGTGACGACTACTGCAACTATTTTTTCCACGTCTTTGTTTCTCCGATAAATAGGACTCTTCTCTCCAACTAATAGTGATACTCCGAGTGCTTCCCCAGTTTTCCTGCTTTACAATCCCTGATCACATCATGCAGGATTTTTTGATTGCTCCTGCCCTGTTCTCTCGTTTCTTTCTTCCAGGTCATAAAAAAACTAAGAAGCCAAAAGACCCGATACTGCCACAAAATCACCCAGGCAGACAGACTTCCCAAATGTCTTTTTGCTGTATCATAACGATTACGATAGCCATAATACTGCCGCCAGCCGATCCGATGCAAGACACCTTTGGTCACCATGCCTTCTTTGGAAAGCACAGTCTTATGATGAAGCACCGCTGCCGGCACCACTGTCACACCACCGCAATCCTGCAGGCGCAGACAATACTCTGTATCGTCATACCAAAGAAAATATTCCTTTTCGGGCAGCCCCATCTCCCGCATCTTCGCCCCTTGTAGCAAAAGTCCGCAAAAAGTTGCAGCATCGCAGGAAAAACTCTCCTTTTGGTATTCCTCGGTAGAAACATTACTCTCCACATCAAACAATCGGTTTGTGATCCGCCTTCTGTGGCTGACGTCGATATGCCCCTCGGTCACAACTTGTCCTGCCAGACCATAGATGCCAACATGTGCATTTGCATAGTCCAATAGTTTTTCCATATAATCCGGTGCGATCATGGCATCATCATCAATGATAAGCACCCAGTCATAGGAACTTTGACCGGCACGTTGCAAGCCATCATAAAATCCACCGGCACCGCCAAGATTTTCCGACTCACGGATCACTTCAATATCTGCCCGCGAAGCCAGATATTCCGTCGTTCCATCCGTACTGTGATTATCCACCACAATAACACGCGAAAAAGGAATGGTTTGCCCGCATACACAGGCAAGACATTCCTTTAATAATTCTAAGCGGTTATAAGTTACAATAACGACTGCATTATTCATTCTTATACATTTCCTGATAATACTTCTGATAATCTCCGGAAGTAACGTTCTTCATCCAATCTTCATGTTCAAAGAACCAGGCAATTGTCTTCTTGATACCATCCTTAAACATAGTCTCCGGTTCCCAGCCCACTTCCTTCTTGATCTTGTCAGGAGCAATGGCATATCTTCTGTCATGTCCCTTGCGGTCTTCTACATATGTGATCAGATCTATGCTGACATTGGCACGTCTTGGATCATCTGCCGGAAGCATTTCCTGCAAGGTTTCGATAATGATATTGATGATCTCAATATTCTGCTTTTCATTGTGTCCACCGATATTGTATGTCTCGAAAAGATTTCCCTTTTCCTGCACCATATCGATTCCCTTTGCATGGTCGTCTACATACAACCAGTCACGCACATTCTTGCCATCACCGTATACCGGCAATTTCTTGCCCTGCAGGGCATTGTTGATGATAAGCGGGATCAACTTCTCCGGGAACTGGTAAGGTCCATAGTTGTTGGAGCAGTTCGTGATATTTGCCGGGAACTTATAAGTATCCATATAAGCCTTTACCAGCATATCAGAAGATGCCTTACTTGCAGAGTATGGGCTATGCGGATCATATGGTGTTGTCTCATAGAAATACGCATTTGGATCATCATCCAAAGAGCCATATACTTCATCTGTAGATACATGCAGGAATTTCTTGCCTTCCTTGAAAGTACCATCCGGAAGTTCCCATGCTGCCTTTGCACAGTTGAGCATAACGGCTGTACCAAGGACATTGGTCTGCACAAAGACCTCCGGATTCTTGATGGAGCGGTCTACATGAGACTCTGCTGCAAAATGAACCACACGGTCAATATCATTTTCTGCAAAGATCTTGCTGATGGCTTCCTTATCGCAGATATCTGCCTTGACAAAAGTATAATTCTCTCTGTCCTCGATATCCTTCAGATTTTCAAGATTTCCTGCATAGGTCAACTTGTCTACGTTGATAATACGGATCTCATTGTCATATTTGCGGAACATGTAATGAATGTAATTACTTCCAATAAATCCTGCTCCACCGGTTACTAAGTATGTTCTCATAATCTTCTCCTTTTTCTCTATCATTTATCTAAAACAGATGACATCATCCATTTCTTACTTTGTCGGATCTGTTTCTTCAACTCTCACAGTTTCTTCCAAATCCTCCACTTTCTTATACAACAAGCCTACCTCTTGTGTCAAGCGTTTACACTTTCTGGTCAGATTGGAGATAACGATCGTCTGGCTGAAAATGATCATCAGGACAAACAAAAGCCCTAAAAATGTCAACATGTTGATCGGCAGTGTGATCCCAAGCGCCTGTGACATGATCGGAAGCAAGCCCGGGAACAGATCAAAGATCAATAAGAGGACTCCTACAAAAAACCAGATCAATGCGTACTTTAATTCCAGACGTCTGATACGCACCAGATTTCCAATATATAAGATGGCCATGATCGCACCGATCGCGATCACCACCTGCAACCTAAGACTCATAGTACCTCCCTTAATCACCTATGGCAGCCATAAGACATGCCAATGACACCTTGATCATATAGTAAATGGACTTTTTGAAAGAAATCGAAGATTTACCGGATGCTCTGGCTTTCATCTCCACCGGGATCTCCTTCACATAAAATCCTCTTTTCAAAACGGTAACCGCCGTCTCCGGCTCCGGATAGTCCTTAGGGTAATCATTGGCAAACATATGCATGACTTCCTTATCCACCATACGCATACCACTGGTCGGATCTGTGATCGTCTGTCCGGTCAACAAACGGATCAGCCAGGTAAAAAAGCGGATACCCACACGCCGTAAGCCTGTAGACTGAAATCCCTCTCCTTCAATAAAGCGGGAACCGATCAGCATATTGATGCCCTCTGCCTCCATGATGTCTGCCATTTTCTCCAGGAACTTGGCGTCATGCTGTCCATCTCCATCGATCTGGATCGCATAATCATAACCAAATCGATGTCCGTACAAATACCCTGTCTGTACGGCAGCGCCAATACCGGAATTGATACTGAGGGTCACCATATTATAGCCCAGCCGGTCACACAATTCCTTGGTTCCATCCATGGAATGATCGTTAATGATGACATAGTCAAAACTCGGCGCATTTTTTTTGATATCTTCTACTGTCCTTTCGATCGAACCGACCTCATTAAATGCCGGTATGATCACCAGTCGTTTCTTCATTGTTACCTCTAGCAATTCTCCATGTCAAAATCTTTTAAATAGACATCCAGTGCATCTTCCCAATTTGCCATGGTAAACTGGTCTGTTGTCAATCGCAGCATGTAGTTATCCAGATTTGAATATGCCGGACGTTTTGCCGCATCCGGATTCATCTTGGCATATTCTTCGCTGGTAATATGGTTGACCTTGGTCTTAATTCCCAATTTCTGATAGAATGCCTCGGTAAAGTCTGCCCAGTTGGTCTCACCTTCACAGGTTGCATGGAAGATGCCGTAGTTGTCTGTTCCTTCCAGGAAATGGATCATCTTGGCAAGTTCTACTGCCGAAGTCGGAGATCCGAACTGATCACATACGACAGACACCTCATCATGCGTCTTCGATGCACGCACCATGGTCTTGACAAAATTCTTGCCATCGCCATACAGCCATGCCGTACGAAGGATAAAGAATTTTTCAGCGAACTGGCGTACAAACTGCTCGCCTTCCAACTTGGTCTTGCCATAGGCACTGATCGGATTCGGCACATCAAACTCTGTACGCGGCGCACGCTCTGTTCCGGCAAAGACATAATCGGTAGACACATGTACCAATTTTGCCCCTACTGTTGTTGCAGCAATCGCAAGATTGCGTGGTCCGATCGCATTGATCTTGTAGGCAAGATCCCACATCTTTTCGCAGCCGTCTACGTTGGTCAGTGCCGCACAGTTGATGATGACATCCGGCTTTTTATCCAAAACCAGCGTCATGACTGCGTCAATATCTGTAATGTCCAAGGAAGTGATATTCTCCCCTTCTGCTACATCTGTCAGGATAAACTCCACCTGATCTGCATATTCCTTTTGAATTGCTCGTCCAAGCTGTCCGTTACAGCCCGTTACAAGTACCTTTTTCATATCATCTTTCCTTTCTGTCTATACATAATCATTTGCCTTTTTTGCAAGCCGGTTCATGGCAGAGAACATACCGCGAATGGATGCTCTCGTAATGTTTGAACTAACGCCCACGCCAAAGGTAATATTACCGCTGCGGTTGTCACGCATCTCAATGTAGGCTGCTGCCTTTGCACCTGAGCCCTTGCCCAGAGAATGTTCACTGTAATCAAGCACGGAGAAATCCACCTGCGGTACACACTGCTTCACTGCAAGTTTTACCGCATCGATCGGTCCGTTACCATCTGCCTCGGAATGGATTTCCTTGCCATTGTACTTAAAGTCAAGAGATACGTGTGTCTCATCATCCGCCATATTATCATCGATATCCACAAATACGAGTTCAAATGGCATTTTGTTCTCGAGGTATTCCTTCTTGAAGGCTTCCATCATCTTCTGCGGCTCAACCTCGCCGCCTTCCTGCTCGGAAATATACTGGATAACATCTGCAAATTCCCTCTGCATCTTCTTTGGCAGTTTGTAGCCATAGACGGTATCCATGACAAAAGCAACACCGCCCTTGCCGGACTGACTGTTGATACGGACTACCGGCTCATATTTTCTGCCAATGTCTGCCGGATCGATCGGAAGATACGGAACTTCCCAATATTCGTTTCCGCGCTCCTGCATTGCATGTACGCCCTTATTGATGGCATCCTGATGAGAACCGGAAAAAGCGGTAAATACCAATTTACCTGCATAAGGATGACGCATATCCACATGCATCTTGCAGCATCTCTCATAGATCTCAACGATCTCCTTGACATCCTCGATCTCCAATTCCGGATTGATGCCCTGGGAGAACATATTGTAAGCAACTGTCAAAATATCCACATTACCGGTACGCTCGCCATTGCCAAGCAAAGTACCCTCCACACGGTCTGCTCCGGCAAGAAGGGCTAATTCCGTAATGGCAACACCGGTACCACGGTCATTGTGCGGATGCACGCTCAGGATGATATTATCGCGATCTTCAAAATGGGTACTCATCCATTCGATCTGATCCGCGTATACGTTCGGTGTATTCATTTCTACCGTTGCAGGCAGGTTAAAGATGATCGGTGCATCCGTCGCATGATCCCACTCTTTCTGCACAGCCGTACAGATGCGGAGTGCAAAATCCACCTCTGTACCGGTAAAACTCTCCGGTGAGTATTCCAGTTGTACATTGCCGTCAAAATCAGCCAGATGCTCTTTTACCATCCGGGTTCCTGCGATGGCAATGTCAATGATCTCATCCTGGCTCTTGTTGAATACCACATCCCTCTGTAAAGTCGAGGTCGAATTGTAGATATGAACCACAACATTTTTGATACCCTGGATTGCCTCAAACGTGCGATCTACCAGTTCCTGACGGCACTGGGTCAATACCTGCACTTTGACATCATCCGGTATCTTATTCTCTGCTACTAACTTGCGTAAGAAATCATATTCGATCTGTGATGCAGCCGGAAAACCGATCTCGATCTCCTTAAAGCCTAAACGAAGCAAAAGATCGAACATTTCCATCTTTTCCTCTACATTCATCGGCTCGATCAGAGCCTGATTGCCGTCACGCAGATCCACGCTGCACCAGATCGGTGCCTTTTCAATCTGCTTATCCGGCCAGGTACGCTCCGGGAAATTCAAAACCGGATTTCTCTTATATCTCTTATAATTTAACATTTCTAAATTCCTTCTTTCTTATACTTGCGGCAAGAAATCAGCCTTTTTACTTTTATTCTCCAAATCCGTTTTCTACCAATGCCACCAGTGCCTTTAGGGCTTCTTCTTCATCTTCGCCCTCACAGACGATCTCGATCTCATCGCCGGATTTGACGCAGGCACCAAGCACGCTCAAGACGCTCTTGGCATTGGCTGTGCCACTTGCTCCGTAATGGAAAGTGATACTGGATGTGTATTTCATTGCCTCCTGGCAAAAGATTCCCGCTGGTCTTAAATGAAGGCCTGTGGGATTGATAATCTGTACCTTCTGTGTAACCATGACAACCTCCTATAACATTGTATTCATGATCAGCTCTGCTAATTTCTTGGCTTCTTCTTCGATCTGCTTTTGATCCTTGCCCTCGATCATAACGCGGACAAGCGGTTCCGTTCCGGATGGTCGGATCAAGACGCGTCCCTCTCCGGCAAACTTATCCTCCAGTTCTTTTACGGCACTGGCAATCTCCGGATACTCCATAAAACTTTCTTTCTTATGGTTAGGCACCTTGGCATTCACCAGTGCCTGTGGTAGGACTTCCATCACCTTGGCAAGTTCCGATAAAGGCTTGCCGGTGTCCACCATGACCTGTAACAGATGAAGTGCGCTCAAGAGCCCGTCACCTGTTGTATTATCATCCAAAAAGATCACATGACCGGACTGCTCGCCGCCCAGGTTGTAACCATTTGCAAGCATATTTTCCAAGACGTAACGGTCGCCTACCTTTGTCTTTTCAATATGAAGGTTCTTCTCCTGTCCCATAAGGGTAAAGCCCAGATTTGACATGACCGTAACAACGACCGTATCCTGCTTTAAACTTCCCTTTTCTTTCATGTAGTTGGCGCAGATTGCCATGATCTCATCGCCATCTACCATCTTGCCATTTTCATCTACAGCAAGCATACGGTCTGCATCACCGTCAAAAGCCAGACCCAGTGCAGCCTTTTCATAGACAACCCTTGCCTGCAATTCTTCCATATGGGTCGATCCGCAGTTGGAATTGATATTGGTACCATCCGGGTTTGTATGGATGGCTACCAGATCCGCTCCCAGTTCCCGCAGAGTCTCCACAGAAGTCTTATAGGATGCTCCTTCTGCACAGTCGATCACGATCTTCATACCGGAAAGATCGACCGGAACGGTCTTTTTCATAAAGTCCACATATTCGCGGATCATATCGAAACGGTATTCGATCTTGCCGATACCGGATCCGGTCGGCAGATTGATATCTTTCATGTCATTGGCGATCAAAGCCTCGATCTCATCCTCCAAAGCATCGGACAACTTGTAGCCTTCTCCATTGAAGAACTTGATGCCGTTAAATTCCATTGGATTGTGAGACGCAGAAATAACAACACCTGCATCTACCTTATGTTTTCTTGTCAGATAGGCGATCGCAGGTGTCGGCATAACACCGGCAAAGATCGCATCCGCGCCAACAGAACAGATACCTGCCATCAAGGCACTTGCCAGCATGCCACCGGATATTCTCGTGTCACATCCTACGATGATCGTCGGCTTGTGCGCCTGCTCCTTGGTAAGGACATAAGCCCCTGCCTGCCCCAGTTTCGTTGCCAATTCGATCGTAAGTTCTGAACCGGCTACGCCTCTTACGCCATCCGTTCCAAATAATCTTCCCATGTTTAACTCCTTCTTACTCCGTTGTAATTGTTATATTCGTCGTTGCCGTCGCTGCCGAGATCCCACTGTCCAGATCCAGGGTGACAGACACGGTATGGTTCCCGGCTCCCAGACCGCTGACATCCACCGATCCCGTGATATTCTCTGCAGCCAATTCTGCCAGATCAGATGCCTTGCCGGTAATCTTTACTTCTACCGTAGTAGCGTCAAACGTCGCCTTTCTGCCATCTTCCAGATTTTTGACCGACAGGTTGGCAGTCGGCACACGATACGTCTTTGTCTCATCTCCGGATACGTTGACCTTGACTGTCGCCTGCGCAGCATTGCTGTCTGCGACCTTGACTCCGCTCGGCAGATAAGTATTGAGATCCACGGTAGTTGTCAGACTCGCCGTGATCTTGGACAGGTCAAGCGCACTGCCACTGATCGTGATCTCCGTGATCTCATTGAGCACCTCTGCGTCTCCGGTGATCTCGATCGTATCCGGATCCACACTGACAGACTCCAGATTGAGTCCCTGCGGCAGAGTGCCTGTCGTCTGCACCTGTACCGCTACCGTCTTGATATGCGAGATCGTAAGGCTGACCTTAACTGTCTCATGGTTTACATTCAGACGGCTCTGATCGATCTCATTGCCGTTCTTATCCAGAAAATGTAAAGATGCATCGGTATCAAAATCCTCATTGACACCGTCAACATCAACATATGCAACCACCTTTGCAATGGTGCCGACCACGTCTTCCGGACCGGATACCGTCACACTGGACGGATCCACTTCTGTCTTGTCGATCACGCATCCCTCTGCCGGGTTGCCATTGGTCTCGACTTCCACATCATGTTTGGTCGTCATTTTATTGCCGATAACGACTTGCAGATACAGCCTCTTGGCAGAGACCGTGATGTTGCTATTGTTATTATTGACTGTAATCGTTACAGGAACGCGGAAATCATCCTCTAAATAATTCATATCCGCTGTCGCCGTAAAATCAGAACCTGACAGCCGCTCCATGACGGAACGTTTTGCCGTCACACGGAAACTGACGGTATTGCCACCTTCCGGGATCTCATAGTAACGTCCGGCATCTGTTAATACATCTGCATTGACCACATTGACACTCGTCGTAAAGGTCTTGGTCTGGGTCGGATCATCCACATTGACAACGATCAGCCACAATAGGATGGAAAAAAACAGTGCTAAAAGTTTCAGTCCCCAATTATTAAAAAACATCCGTTTGATCTTAGGAGTTATGCTTTGTTTCATCTTTGATCCTCCTTCCCAAACGTGGTTTGCTATTCTCGTCCACATCTTTGACCGGATTCTGTAACTCGATCAATTTTTCTTTTAACTGATCGTCCGTCACGTTCTCTGTCAAATGTCCGTTCTGTGCTATAGACACCCTGCCGGTCTCCTCAGAAACCACGATCGTCAGCGCATCGCAGACTTCGCTGATGCCCAGCGCCGCACGATGTCTGGTGCCCAGCGCCTTGCTCAAATTCATGTTCTCGGACAAAGGCAGATAACAGGTCGCCGCCACGATACGGTCACCTCGTACAATGATCGCGCCGTCATGCAGAGGTGTATTCTTTTCAAAGATATTGATCAGAAGCTGTCTGGTCAAAACGGCATCCAGCGTAATACCGGTTCTCTCCACTTCATCCAGGCGCATCTGGTTTTCTACTACGATCAAGGCTCCTGTCTTGACCGCTCCCATCTCAAAACATGCCTTGACCGTGTCATTGATGGTCTTATCTTCAAAGCGCTTGGAAATGCTCTTGCCGACACCCAGATTGGCAAGGAAGGAAAAGAGCCGTCGTCGTCCCAGATCCTCCAGTGCCTTGCGGAGTTCGGGCTGGAACACAACAATCACCATGATCAATGCCACATTCAAAAGTTTTTCGCCCAGCCAGAGAATGGTACTCATCTGGAATAGGGCTGCCAGGATAAAGAAGGCTACAACAACCAAAAGTCCTCGAAAAAGCATCCAGGTCCTTGTATTCTGCACCCAGATCAAGACTTGATAAATGAAAAAAGCAATGATGATAATCTCCACGATATCCGTAATCTGCACATCCGGAAAATTGATTCCAAAATAATCTCCAAAGAATGCATCCAGACTATTTATGATGTTGTCCATATCATCTCACTCCTTTCCTAATTGTCCTGCGTCTCTTCTGTTTCTTCCAGATCATCTACCGGAAGCGGTAACGTCTCAGAAGTAATACGCTTGATCTCTTTTTCCTGCTCCGGTATGTGCATCTTTGGCACTGCCGTCACATAATAGTAGTATTCATCATCTTCAAACTGTACATGCTCGGTGCGCGTATAATCAAATCCTCTGGCAAAAAATACCATGCCCAGTCCGACGATCAGGGTCACAACATTACCGATCACCAGAAGCGGTATGCTCTCCTTTTCTCCGGTAAATAGGATGGCTGCCAGCATCAGCACAAACTCAACGACCACGCCGGACAACACGCCTACCAGCCATGCATGTTCTATGCCCTTGGTGCGTACCGTGTAGACAACCAGAAACATTGCCGTCATCGCCACCAGATAAATATAAAACATGCTGTTGTTTAAGATCTGCCCCTGTAATAACTCTGCCGCGCTCAGATCCGTATTGGGATCCAGAAACGAGGAAGCATTCTCCACGACCGTCTTCAGATAATAAGATAATACGCTTCCGCATATGATCGTCGGAAGTTCATGAATGCTGCACATCAGACCTGCTTCCATTGGTACGACAAAAGGGATGTTGAGATAACGGCATGCCGGTATGACCATCATATTATAGGTATCGTCTGACCGAAAATATGCAGATACGGCATAACTGATTGCCAGTAAGACCAATGCCACGACTGCCACATCCGTCGACAAGGTCATCAGATGCATGAGTCCCACAAAAATCACAATAAAAGTAGACCCTGCCAGCGGAAGTAACATACTGATACCCGCGATCGCCACAGAGACCCACCAATGATTTAAGATTTTTTGATAACCAAAACACCGATTCATGACCAAGAGTATCGCCAGTACGATCGCAAAGCGGAGCAAGCGTACCACCCACTCTTCTCTTGTTATGATAAAATGCCTGATCTTCGTTCGTAACTGTATTAAAAATGTCATATTAGTCCCATCCCTCAGGTATTTTCGACAAGTCTTCTTCCTGATACATCTCTCGCAGTTCCCGATAGTCCTTTCGCAAGTGGCGCAATAGTGTCACACCCTCGTCGTATCGTTTGGCTGCGTGCCTGCGTACCATACGAAGATAATAGTACATATACAATATATAGAGAACCAATCCCAATAAAATGCCAAGTATCAATCCAACCAGATGGATATTGACCACCAGCGTGCTGACCAGCAGGACGATAAGACCTGCATACAGTGCCGTATAGATCAAACTTCCCAGAAAGATCCCGCCCAAAGTACAAAGAGAAAGATAATCGCGTTTGCGATAATGTATAGTCGGACCAAGTTTACGGCCTTGTTTATCTTCGATCATCGCCATCTTTGTCATATGCATGACACGCTGTTCGCTTAGCATCTGCCTTCCTCCTGCATTTCCTTGCTCGTGTGCATACAAACACTGCTCACCACTACATCACATTATAACATAATCAAATCTCGGTGCAACCTTGCATGGGGGATACACAGGAAAAACATAAAAATCCCCCTCATCCAACCGAGTGAAAAAGGGGTATTATCCTGCTCATATTTATTTCTATAAGAAACGCATCTTGTCTGCATCACGCAAGGTCTTGTTCTTTGACAGATCTACCTTGGGCTGCGGCTGCTGGATCGCATTCGAAAAATCACCGCGCATACGGCTCTTGCAGGCTTCGCAAAAGCGTCCGGTACGAATAGAGGCACCACATCCCTCGCATTCGATCCCCACCTGTGAGTCAGCAGAAAATTCCAGGCGTTCTTCCCGGATCCACTGACGGATCTGCTGTACGCTGACATCATTGTCCTCAGCTACCATCTGGATATTGGAATCCGGATTGTTGCGCACATATTCCTTGACCTGTTGAAACTTCTCCTCTACAGATTCTCTACATGCCGGACAAATAGGCGGTCCTCCCAGATAATTAAATAATCTGCCACATTGTCTGCAATTTCGTACGTCCATATTTTCCTCCTCCCGGTCACACATGCTTCTCTCTGCCGGCACAGATCGTCAGGCAATAGACCTGACGCACCCCCGATGCCAAAAGAACCTCGGTCACGCCGTCCAATGTGCTCCCTGTCGTATAGATATCATCAATTAACAGAATTTTGTTTAATTTTACACTATTTTTTCTGATTTTAAAAGCGTTTTCCAAATTCTTTTTTCTTCCCTGCTCATTCAGGTTCTTGAGAGCAGCGGTATTCTTTGTTCGCACGACCAGCCATGTATCCAGCCGGCAGTCCAGCTGTTTTGCAATTTCTTCCGCAAAAACCTCAGCCTGATTATAACCGCGTCGGTGTTTTTTCTTTGCATACATAGGCACCGGGACAACAGCATCTACATCCAGATTCCCAAGCCACTTTCCGTACATACGCCAGGCATCCTCTGCAAAAGTCCGCCGATAGGCACGACAGTTACTATATTTAAAACGATACATCGCCTCTTTCATAGGTCCGTCATAAGCATATACCGCCCGGTTCTGTGTAAAAGCATGATGCTTTTTCCTACAATCCGCGCACAGATCCTGCCTAAGATCCGCCAGTGCCTTTCCGCATTTGACACATCCCCCATCTCCTATATAGAAGATCTTTTCACAGCAGGATTTGCAAAAGCCCTTTTTCTTTTCTCCTTCAAACAGGATCTCATTGCATCCCGGACAACGTTTGGGAAAAATCTCCTGTCGAATCCCCTCCAACAATTTTTGTAGCAGTGTATATTTTCTATGACCCCTCATTGACTTTTTTCTCCCCTCTCTTTAAAATGTAATTTCAGAGTTATTTATTATGGAGGTTTTTCTGACTATGCTAAACATAAAACGTTTTGCCTGTACCGGGCTTGCCGCCATTCTGGCAGTATCGCTTCCGGCATGTGGCAAGGACAAATCCTCCGGCTATACCCCCCTGCCGGAAGAAAATGACACCGTATATAACATCAGTCTCTGTCAGGATGAGGACAGTGACTATTACAATAACATCTCGCAGGGCTTTAACGATGCCCTGACGGATCTTTTTGGGTCTGCGCATGTCAATGTCACGACCATGACTGCCAACGATACGATGGGTACGGACAGCATCTGCGCAGATTATGTCACCGGTGGTACAGACCTGATCTTTGCCAACGGAAAAAAGAGCCTGTCTTCCGCCGCTACGGCGACTGAGGATATTCCGATCGTCGGTGCTGCCGTGATGGACTATCAAAGCGTCCTCCACTTAGCCACCGCCTCTGATTCCTCCTGGAACAAAAAAACAGGCACCAATGTGACCGGTATTTCATCCAAGCCAAATCTTGAGGAACAATTATCGCTTCTGATCGAAGCCACACCGGATCTGCAATCTGTCGGGCTTCTGTATAACCCGGAAGATACGGACGGCATTTACCAGAATGTCCTTTTGGAAAAATATCTGGATCAGGCAGGCATTCCTTGGAAAGAATATGCACTTCCTTCCGATGATATTGACAGCAGCATCAGTGACGAGTTGACCGATGCGACTGCCATTGCTCCAACCAAACAGATCGCTTCCTCTGTCACAGAGGGCAGCAACAACAATGTGGCATCTTTTGCGGGCAATGATCTTTTGAGTGGTATCTTTTCTCCAAGCAGTGCACATATTGCCAGCACTTCTGCCACCTGGACACCGGATTTATCCGTAGCCAACACCGAACCGCTTGCAACGGATGCTTCCTTAGAAGACATCGTACAATACGCCTGCAATGAATGCAGTGTTCTCTTCCTGCCTGCGGAAAGCCAGTTGACTAGCGAAGCCCAGACGATCGCTGATATTGCCACCGCATCCGGTACGAAAACGGTCGGCGGCGACGCCTCACTGGGACAAGAGACACTGGTATCTATGTACAAAGATCCTTATGCCATGGGCTATGCCGCTGGCAAGATGGTCTACCGCATTTTAGTAGACGGGGAAAATCCAGGCGATATCAAGATCACCAATTCGCCTGCCGAGAATATCAAACTCTACAATGCTTCCCGTGCCGAAAGTCTTGGAATGACATTTCCAAAATCTTTCCATGAGATCCATGATTATTTTGCAAACTACGAAATTGGATCCACCACTACAAGAATCAGTAGTGATGATACAGCAGAATAAAAGATATTTCCCAGAGGCTTCGCTTATATGAGCGAGGCCTCTTTTAATCTTTCTTTCAAGCCCGAATACCGACGCTGCTGCGTCGTGTTATCGATCATCTGATAGAATACATTTTCATCCCCCACAATGGTAATGCACTTGCGTGCCCTGGTCACAGCCGTATATAAAAGATTTCGGTTCATCAGCATACGCGGTCCCGGCAGTAAAGGCATAACTACCGCCGGATACTCGCTTCCCTGCGATTTATGGATGGTGATCACATAGGCTAATTCCAGTTCATCCAAACCCTTAAAAGGATATATGACCAGTTTATCTTCATCATAGAGCACACTGACCGTGTTGCTATAGTCATTGATCTCCTGAATGATCCCCACATCCCCATTAAACACACCCAGTCCTTTATCGATCGCCAGTCCGTAACGACTGCGGATCTCCCATTCCAACTGGTAATTGTTGCGAATCTGCATGACCTTATCGCCTTCGCGGAAGATCCGCTCTCCCACTTGATGTTCTTTCTTGCCCTTTTCCGGCGGGTTCAAATATTGTTGCAGAATGGTATTGAGACGTTCTACCCCAAGTAAGCCCTTGCGCGTCGGTGTCAGCACCTGGATATCATAAGGACTTGCATCTACATATTTGGGCATTTTCTGCTTGACCAGTTGTAGCATAACACTGATGATAACATCTGCATCATAACGTTTCAGTAAGAAGAAATCCCGGCTCTTATTGTCCAGCGTAATATGCTGACCATTATTGATCTTATGCGCATTGACAACAATATCGCTCTGACTCGCCTGTCGGAAGATCTTTTGCAAGGTCACGACCGGGAAGCACTCGGACGCTATGATGTCCCGCAGGACATTGCCCGGTCCGACACTCGGCAACTGGTTGATGTCTCCCACCAAGATCAGGCGCGTCCCGTGACCGACCGCCTTTAACAGGGCATAGAGGAGGGTGATATCCACCATAGACATCTCATCAATGATGATAACATCCGCCTCCAAGGGATTGGACTCGTCGCGTTCAAACATACCGCCGACCGCCTTGGCATCGTCTTTCGCCTCACTCATAGCCCCATTGACTTCCAACAGGCGGTGGATGGTCTTTGCTTCATATCCGGTCGTCTCGCTCATCCTCTTTGCCGCACGTCCTGTCGGTGCTGCCAGAAAAATATCATAGCCCTCGCCCACAAAATAGGAGATCATAGCACGGATGGTCGTCGTTTTTCCTGTTCCCGGCCCACCGGTCAGGATAAAAAGGCCATGGGTCGCTGCCTGCCGGACTGCCTCTGCCTGCCACTCATCCAGTTCCATATCTTCTTCCTTCTGGATTCTGGCGATCGCCTGGGTCAGTTTAGCAGGTGTCACATCATAAGTCTCATTCAAAGCATGCAAAAGTCCTGCCGACACTTGTTCCATGCGGTAAAAACTCTTGGCATACACGCCCTCTTCTTTTAATTCCACCTTGCCATCCATAGCAAGATTCATGACGTGCTCCTCAATGTGTTCCGGCGCAACGCCAAGCAACTGATTGGCATAACGGAGCAATTCCTCCCGCGGCAGATAGGTATGTCCCAGTGTCGATGCTCCTGTAAGGCAATAGAGGATCCCACATCGGATACGAAAGTCTGAATCGGTACGGATGCCGACACGTTCTGCAATCTCGTCTGCTATCTTAAAACCGATCCCCGGGACTTCCTCTGCCATACGATACGGATTTTCACGAATGACACTGTAAATCTCCTGCCCATATGCCTGATAGATCCTGACTGCCAGATTGCTTGTGATCCCATATTTTTCCAAAAAGATCATGGCATCCCTTAGGTCCTTCTTTTCTACCATCTGGCTGGAGATCTCCATTGCCATGCGTTCACTGATCCCCTTGATCTCCGCAAGTCGTTCCGGTTCCTCCTCCATGATGCGGAAGGTATCTTTTTTAAACCGGCGCACAATACGGGATGCCAAAGCCACGCCAATCCCTTTGATGGCTCCGGATGCCAGGTAGCGTTCCATAGAAAGAACATCCTCCGGCGCCTTGGCTTCATAGGATTTCATCTGAAACTGCTCGCCGTAGGTCGGATGTGATGTGTATTCCCCATGTAATAAAAGAATCTCCCCCTCCGTGACGACAGGGAAGATTCCTACACATGTGATCTCATCTTCTTCGCTTATTAAATTGAGAACGGTATAACCGTTATCTGCATTGCGGAACACGATGTGTTCCACATAGCCTTGTAAATCTTCCATCTATTATGTAGTCCTATCCTACTCTATTCCGTAATTGCGCTTCATCTGATCGACCAGTTGGTCTGTCAGACTGCCGCCATACTCCGATACCATCTCTCCCGCAAGCTGCTGGATCGTTGCATCCATATACATGTCGGTATACTGGCTCATGGTCGAATCCTGATCATCATCCGATGTCACACTGTCTTTCATCTGCTTGATGACCTGCTCTAACATATAGGATTCAAAAGACTCTACGGCATTTACCAGATCCTCCTCCGAGGACTCCGAAGAAAGTCCGGAAAGTGCGCTGGTCGCCTTGTCCGATCTGCCGGATGACTGCGCATTGGAAGAAACCGTGTCGTAATAAGAAGATAAACCATCTACGGATAAACTCATAACCTATTTCCTCCTATCGTTTGAGATTGTTTGCCTGTTCCAGCATCGTATCGGATGTCGTGATCGCCTTAGAATTCATCTCATAGGCTCTCTGTGCCACGATCAGATTGACCATCTCGTCTGCCACGTTGACATTGGATGCTTCCAGATAGCCCTGTGCGATCGTACTTCTGGTCACACCGGCAGTTGCCACCTCACTCAGCGGAACGCCCGAAGCCTGCGTTGCCTCAAAAAGGCTGTCCCCGGTCTTTTCCAAACCTTTTGGATTGTTGAACTGATACAAAGCCACCTGCTGTCCGGTTGGTATATAGGTACCATCTGCTGCCTTATATGCCACAGAACCATCCGTTCCAAAAGAAACCGTATCGCCCGAAGCCCCCTCCGGCAACGTGATCGGATTGCCCTGATAATCTAGGACTTCCTGTCCCTTTGACGTAGCCAGGACACGATTGCCCATATTATCCAGTGCCCATGTAAAATCACCACTTCTGGTGTAATAGATGCCATTGTCCGCACCGCGCACTGCGAAAAAGCCGGAACCGGAAATACATAGTGCCGTCTTGCTGGCGTTTGCCTGCATGGTTCCCTGTGTATAGTCTGTATTGGTAGATGCCACTCTTGCACCCAGCCCCACCTGTGCCGTGGTCGGCTTATTCTCTCCGTTTGCTGTTGTCGTCTCTGTACGAAGGGTTTGGTATAAAAGTGACTTGAACTGCGTAGATTGGGCCTTGTAGCCCATGGTATTGACATTGGCGAGATTGTTGGCGATCGTGTCAACATTCGTCTGCTGCGCCTTCATTCCTGACGCACCTGTCCATAATGCTCTCATCATAATGGATGCATCTCCTTTCCAAATTCTCTGTCAGCATGACCGGATACTGTCATGCAGTCTCATCGGCATTGTCAAACCAGAACTTTTATACCTGTCCTACACTATTGACTGCCTTGTCCAGTGTGGAATCCTCGGTCTGAATGACCTTCTGCCCTGCCTCATAGGCTCTGGCAACTGTGATCATGTCGACCATTTCATCTATCACATTGACATTGGAAGCTTCGAGGCATCCTTGCTCAACGGAAGCATCGCTGGCGATGACCTGTCCACCCGGAACCAGATCATATAGATTCTCGCCATATTTTGAAACAAAATTATTATCTGCAAACTGCACCACACCGATACGATCTACAAGTTGATCGTTTTGATAGATAAACCCCTGCTCATCAATCTCGTAAGATTGACCCGGGTCGATCCGTACATAATTGGCAAGTGCATCATCGGAATTCATCGCACCATTTCGATTCAGGACATAGTCTCCGTCTGATGTGCGCAGATATCCTTGATTATCTACAGAAAAAGCACCATCCCTGGTATATTTGATAGAAGTCTCCCCGTCCTTTGATGTAAAAGCAATGGCAAAAAAACCATCACCGGAAAGAGCCAGATCCGACATATTGTCTGTGATCTGGAAACTGCCCTGATCCCAGTTGGTAAAGGTCTCTCCCACCTTGACACCCAGACTGATCGAACCGATGCGCTGCGGCATATCATAATTCGATGTATCCTTGATCTTGATCGCCAGTTGATAATCAAAAGACTGATTTACCATACCTTCTTTTTTATATCCGGTCGTCGCAGAATTTGCCAGATTGTTGGCAATCACATCCAAGCGTTTCTGTTCGTTGACCATGCCGGTATATCCGGTGTACAGTCCTTTTACCATATTTCCTCCTAAGCAACCAAGACTAGATAATGACTTCTATCTATATATCGGATAGATCTGTCGTATTTTTTATATGAGATCTGTAATTTAATCTTCGGAGCGATCGCCGGAAAGGAACTCAACAAACTTACCGGTTCCGATAGCAACACAAGTCGTTGCCTCCTCTGCAGTCATGGTATTGATGCCGGTACGCTCCTCGATCAATTCCTCCAAGCCGCGAAGCAATGCTCCACCACCGGTCAGAACGATACCACGGTCTGCAACGTCTGCTGCCAACTCCGGTGGCGTCTTTTCCAGTACAGAGTGGATTGCCTCAACGATCTGCAAGGTCGGCTCACGCAGTGCCTCCTCCGTCTCCTCTGAGGAAACCTCAATGGTCTTTGGCAGACCTGTGACCAGATTACGCCCTCTGACATCCATAGTCTCCGGTGTCGGGAGTGGATAGCAGGTACCGATCTTGATCTTGATGTCCTCTGCAGTACGCTCACCGATCAGAAGATTGTGTTTCTTACGCATATGACGGACAATGGCCTCGTCAAAGTCATCCCCTGCGATCTTGATGGAAGTGCTGACAACAGAACCGCCCAGGGAGATCACGGCGATATCCGCTGTACCACCACCGATATCTACGATCATATTTCCGCATGGTCTGGAAATATCGATCCCGGCTCCGATGGCTGCTGCGATCGGCTCCTCAATAATAGAAACCTCTCTTGCGCCTGCTGCATAAGTCGCATCCTCTACCGCTCTCTTTTCTACCTCAGTCGCACCACTCGGGATGCAGACACTGATACGAGGCTTGCGGTAACTCTTCTTACCCATAGCCTTCTGAATGAAGTATTTGATCATTTTTTCTGTTACTGTATAATCTGAAATAACACCCTGACGCAGTGGTCGAACGGCTACGATATTGCCCGGTGTTCTCCCCAGCATCAGACGTGCTTCTTCGCCGATCGCCTTGATCTTGTTGGTATCTCTATCGAAAGCCACAACGGACGGCTCCTTTAATACAACACCTTTTCCTCTAACGTAAACCAGGATGCTGGCTGTACCTAAATCAATTCCGATATCACTTGAAACCATACTGTTTCTCCTTTCAGTTTGTATATAAAACGTGAACCTAATCCACCTAATGATAGTTTTGCATTCTAATTTCAATTATATACAAATGTTACCATTTTTCAATGAATTTTTTCTGAAGATAACCTTAAACAAATCTTTATATTTATTTTTTATTTTTTTATTCTTTTTTCACATAATGGACACATTTCTTGGGTATTATAATAAC
>CAVGHS010000014.1:0-32425 GCA_963629085.1 bacterium | reverse complement strand
TGCATGTGTTAAGCACGCCGCCAGCGTTCATCCTGAGCCAGGATCAAACTCTCATGTTTAAAAGTTTTCCCAGTTTTATGAACCTGCTGGCTTAATCTCTTGAGCCATTCCGTTCCTTACTGTTTTAAGGTTGCTTTTCAAAAAGCTGTTCGTTTGCGATCATTTCTGATCGTCTTGAATTATTCTCTTAGAATCTTTCAAGGTTGTTTCACTGTTCAGTTATCAAGGTTGTCCTTTGTTGCATCTGTCAGACACAACTCATTTAGAATATCATATGTTTTTCTCTTTGTCAACAACTTTTTAAAAGTTTTTTAAGAAATCATATTTTATTCTCTTGTCGCAACCGCCTCACGTGCGGTGCGAAAATTATATTATCAAAGACCACATCCAATGTCAAGGCATTTTTACCACTTTTTTCATAAATTTTTGTTTAGTATTACAATAAAATAGATGTTGGGTCAATCAATTCATTTACCACAACATCTATTGTCCTATTTCTTCTATATAGAAAGGATACATTTTGTATCCAAGAGCATTTTCCGGGTCACATGGTAGAAAGAAATGCCATAACCAGATTGTGATCGTACAAATATGTCAGGAATTTGCTCTGGTCAATGCCAGCAAGCAGTCCCTGCCCCAGTGTTGTCGTACTCATACATGCCGCCGCATACATTATGATCCAAATAACCAGAAAACCTTCCGCCGCTCCGGCAACCAGACCAAGAAATCCATTGACCTGTCCGATCCCCGGTGCCCTTCTTGCCCCCTTGACAAAATAGCCCACGATCAAAACAATGATCTGCGCTATCACAAAGGCGATAAGTACCGCGATGCCCTGCACCATAAAATCTGCGATCTTGCCACAGATCATCTGTCCCAGTGTCTGCGTGCCATCCGATAATTGCAGGATGCCGGACGCCCCACCAAATTGCGCGACCGTGAGATCATTCTGTGTCTGCAATCCATTTAGGATTTCCTGTAATTGCGGATTCTGCTCTATGCCCGTCTGCATCTGCCGGATAGAATCTGTCACATCCCCAAGGGCATTTCCCGGAATCCCATCTGTTAAAGATTGATACCAATCCCCAAGCCCCGTATCCTGTGGCAGGTTTTCCGCCTTGTTTGTTACAAATTTTTCTGCCTGTTCATAGACTTTATCATATACATTTGTCTCTGTTTTCAGATATCCCAGAATATAAGGATTCGCCACACTTACAAATATAAAGATGAAGATCCAGGAAACCAGTCCATATACAATGCCAAGTATTCCCTTGCGCCAGCCTTGCAGCGTCAGAAAAAAGAGAATAAACAGCATAACGATCAATACTATATTCATTTTGTCCCCTTTTCAACTATTTCAATCGGACGACATCTGTATGTCCATCTTCGACAAAGACATATCTGCGGGATGCATCCTGTGGTATTATTTTATATATGCTTGTGCTAAATTCGTATGCAAACTTTTTGATGCCCTGCAAGGTATAGAGTTCTACCTCTTTATTATTAGAAAGGACAATTTCATGGTTTGCCAGAAATTCCGCATTGGTCGATGCTATATCTACGGTCTTCTGACAGCGTTTTCTGCCACTGAGGGTATAGACCGTCATCTGATCGATATATTTTCCGTCATCATCTGTCGTCTGGCAGAGAATTCCCCAATATTTATCATCATAAAAAGCACTCTTGATCTGTCCGTCTACAAAAGTCTCCTTGGCAATGCTCGCCTTGGAATTGTTATTGAACACAATCACCTCGCTGTCTCCAAAGGCGATCGCCTTATCTCCATCCACATAAGCGATCTGCGGGATGATCTGGTCTGAAAAACTATAGGTAGCAACGATATTATCAATCTCGTCCTTACCTTTATTGCTAAAATCATAGAAGGAAATGGTCGTCTTTACATTTCCATCTTTAACATCCAACTGTGAGACCATGAGTCTTTGCGCAGAGGAAGAAAGAGCGATCGCCAGTGGATATCCACTATTTTTCATATGGAGTTCGCCGGATGCCAGGACTTTTCCTGCATCATCGCAAAGTTGCACATAGCCCGTCTCGCCATCCTGCATCAGGATCGCGACCGTGCCCTGGGAAGCAATATTGGCATCCACGATCGGCATCGCTGTCTTGATGGTCTGCTTGAAGCCGGTATTGGTAAGGATAGCCACCTGCGTTCCCTGCACATCATAGATCAGGATATAATTGCCGCACACATCAATCTTAGGATTATTCATTTCGTAGGTATAATTCCAGATTAGATCGCCGTCATATTGCGTATAAAAAGCGCCATCCCTGCTATATTTCAAAAGGTTGTCCTGAAAATCCACATAGTGTGTCTCCGCAGAATCCACGCGTTCATACGTCTCTTTGACGTCAAAGTCATCATACTTGCGCAGATTAAAGACAAGCACCCACAAAATGATCGCAACAATACAAAGGAAGAAGACCAAGATCTTCTTCCGATGTCTCGTATATATGTGCTTATGATTTTGCAGGAATTCGGTTCCCGCTGCGCCCAGATCTTTGACGCTATGTTTCTTTTCTTTTGCTGAAACTACTGCATTATCCTCTGCCATATATCCATTTCCTTATTCTAAAATACAAATACAGCCACTCCATATGCCGGTAAAGGATAGCCGATCGAATATTCCCGTCCATCGCATTCCTGCCGCTTTGGTGTATAGGATATCTGTCGCTTAGTATCTGTGCCGCCGTATTTGGCATCCTCACTGTTGAGGATGAGTTTGTGTTTGCGCTGATTCAATACGCCAACCCGGTAATCATCATAGGCTACCGGTGTGAAATTGCATACAAAGAGCAGATCATTCTTTCCACCCTTGGACTTGCGGACAAAACTGAAGATACCGCGATAACTGTCATTGGCATTGATCCACTCAAAGCCCGCCCATGATACATCCTGCTCATACATTGCCGGATACTTCTTATATATATGTAAGAGATCCTTTACAAAGGTCAAAAGGTTGCTGTGATTTGGATTGTCCAAAAGATACCAATCCAGTTCTCTTTCTTCGCTCCACTCCTGGATCTGCCCAAAATCCTGTCCCATGAACAAAAGTTTTTTGCCCGGATGTCCCATCATAAAGGCATAACCTGCTTTGAGGTTCTTGAACTTATCCCCCTCAAGCCCCGGCATCTTACTTAGCATGGAGCACTTCAGGTGAACCACTTCATCGTGTGACAGCACCAGAATATAACGTTCGTACTCATTGTAACTCATGGCAAATGTCATCTTGTTGTGATTGTCTTTTCTAAAATATGGATCCAGTTTCATGTAATCCAAGAAATCATGCATCCAGCCCATATTCCATTTGTAGGAGAAGTTCAAACCACCATCTTCCACATCACCGGTGACCTTTGGCCATGCAGTCGACTCCTCAGCAATCATGACAACGCCCTTGTTACGTCCACGGATCAGGGTGTTGATATGGCGGAAAAACTCGACCGCCTCCAGATTTTCATTGCCGCCAAACTGGTTCGGCACCCACTGCCCCGGCTCCTTGCCATAATCCAGATAAAGCATGGACGCAACCGCATCCACGCGCAGACCATCAATGTGATACTGCTCGATCCACATAAGGGCACTACCGATCAGGAAATTCTTGACCTCATTCTTGCCATAGTCAAAGACCTTGGTACCCCACTCCGGATGCTCTCCCTTTCTCGGATCCGCATACTCATACAAAGGCTGACCATCGAAGTCTGCCAAGCCATGCGCATCCTTTGGAAAATGTGCCGGAACCCAGTCTAAGATAACACCAATGCCTCTCTGATGCAGATAATCGATCAGATACATAAAGTCTTCCGGACTTCCATAGCGCGAGGTCGGCGCATAATAGCCCGTCACCTGATAGCCCCAGGATCCATCGTAAGGGTATTCTGAGATTCCCATCAGTTCGACATGGGTATAGCCCATATCGCATACATAGTCTGCCAGGCTCTCCGCCAACTGGCGATAAGAATAAAAACCATCGTTTTCCGCTGTCGGATGCTTTTTCCAGGATCCCGGATGCACCTCGTAGATAGACATTGGCTGTTCCCAGAAATTCTCCTGCTTGCGGCGCTCCTTTATCCATTTTTCATCTTGCCAGACATAAGAAAACGGTGCAACAATACGGGATGCCGTACCCGGACGCACTTCCGCCATGGCTGCATAAGGATCCGCCTTATAGAGTTTGCCCCCATCCGGCGTATAGATCAAAAACTTGTATAACTGTCCCGGCTTTGCCTCCGGTACAAAGAGTTCATAAATCCCCATATCCGGCTCTACCAGCCGTTCCATCATGTGTGATGTCTCATTCCAGCCGTTAAACTCGCCGATCACCGCTACCGATGCCGCATGTGGTGCCCAGACATCAAAATATACCCCCTTGATGCCGTCTTTAGTCTGCACATGTGCACCCATTTTTTTGTAGATATCATAATGTGTCGCCTGCCCAAACAGGTACATATCTAACTCTGAGAAATTGCCCATAGTAAACCCCTTTTCCTTTATATTACAACTCGAAATCCTGCTCCCGTAAGATCAAGTTGCCATCTTCATCATAACGTTTGGATCCAAAGCGGCTGAACATCGCCTTGATACCGCCCTTTTCTGCTTTGTCAATGGCAGATTCCATAATGTCGCGCACCTCGATCAGAGAAGTCGGGTGGTCTACGCGCTGGATCAGATTGATGCGGTTGTACATGGCAAGGATCGCCAGTTCATCCACAACATAGCCCTCCTCCAAAGCATAAACCTTACCAAAATTGACCAGTTCGTCTATGGTAAAGATCGGGATAGTGATCTTTTCGGTAAACATGGCTGCAAATGCGCTGTTGTGAGAAAGCATCTTGTCAATGCGGTTTTTCTGGTCTTCCATAAGAACCAGAACATCGCAATTTTCCTGCGACATCAACTGGCGCATAGTCTCCTGCGTACGCTCACTCAATCTGCCTGCTCCCTCAATGATCAGACATCCGCCGGATACCTTGGAAAGCACCAGTGCCACGTCTTTTTTATTTATTTGTTCTGCATCGATCTTGCCGACATTGCCTGTCAGTTTGTCTGTCTCGATCTGCAATACCTTGATCAGATTGGATGCCAGCATGGTCTTTCCGCTGCCGACACCACCCTGGATGATGATATTACCGCTGGCAGAATTCTTTTTATTTTCCAGGCGATAACGTACACCGGTAAGTGCCTGACAGATGGTATTTTCCATACCATTGATCGGCATAAAGTAAGAAAAGATCTCCTTCTCCTCCTCGGACAGGGTCAACTCCGGCATCTCATCGCTGATGGCACGCTCCAAGACATTCTCATCTACCAGTTCTGCCATCTCTTCCGGATCCAGTTCCACATCCGCGATCTCAGGGAGCGGCTCCTCAGCCAACTCCTGCTCCTGACTTGGCATGACTTCTTCCACTGCCGTCTGACTCTGATCCGGTATTGCTTCTTCTGTCACCGTCTCTACCGGACTGACAACTTCCTCAGCAGTTTCTGCCTCAGCCTCCTGTGGGCTGACTTCCAGCTCTGCTGCCTCTGTTACAAACTCCTGTAAATCTTCCGGCAATGCGATCTCCGGCAGATCTTCTTCCTCTACATCTGGGGCAATCTCTTCTGCCACCTCGGATGCAAGCGTCTCTTCCTCTAAATGTCTGATCTCTTCCTGTCCCTCGTTTGCCATGATCCTGTCAATTTCCTGCTGTAACATATCATTGACATCAGCAACGATCTTGCTTGCCTCTTTATAATCCACGTCTGTCACTTCCTCCAAATCTGCTTCCTCCGGCAGGGACGCTTCCTGCGCAGGATCTGCTTTTTCATCCTGGTCTTCCAGAACCGGCGGATGCCATTCTTCGCTGGCGTCCGGTTCTACAGACTTGACGATAGAAGGAGCCTCCGGGCTCTCTTCCCCTTTAATGATATGCGCACTTGCAGGATCTACGACCGGAATCTCCAGACCAACGCCCAGAACACCATCAGCTGCTACCTTTGGAATCTGGAATACCGCCGGTGCCGGATCCTCTGTCTGGTCTTTGACCGGCTCAGACAAAGTCTCATCCTGCTTTGCCATATATTCTTCTTTTAAAAGATCTGTCGGTGTTGCTCCGGCATCTAACTTTGGGATCGCTTCTTCCAGACGATCCATGATCTGGGATGCTTCTTTGAGAGCGATATTCCTGGCAGACTCCAACTTTTGCTGCTCTGCCTCCTGTAGTGCCGCCTCTGCTGCACGCCTGGTCTTTTCCCACTCCTCCATGACATCTTCGATGGTCATCTGTCCGTCTACCTGCTGCTCGACCTCTTTGGATTCCGGTACAAGCAGACTGATCTGCCCATCATACTCCTCAGCAAGATACTCATTGAAGGTATCCTTTAAGGACTCATCCAGACTCTGCTTTGCCTGCTTTTGTTCTTCTGCAATGGCATCACTTTGTTCATTGACCTGAAGATATGGGATCTCCTCTACCAGAGTTTTGATATTTTCCATGTTCTCGGAAACAGCCTCTGCCTCTGTCGCGCGCATGATCTCGTCGATATTCTTTTTGATCTCTGCCTGCAAATTGACCGTATTGAAACGCTCCGCCGGCAACTCTACCTGCGGGATCGCCATGGTCTCATGCACGATCTCTCCGGAATGGAGGATCTCATTGGCGAGGATCTCCGTCACGCCATCGCGGCGCTGCTGGAAATGGCGGTACTTGTCCTCCTGCATCTTGTCCAGCGGCTGGTAGATCATCTTCATCTCAAGGGCACGCTCCACATACGGACCGTCACCAAACCAGAGGATGATCTCATCACACAGATCGATACACTTGTCTAGCTGCATGGTCTTGTGATAGAGATAGGCAAGTTCATATGCCCACTCCTCCAGAAAATCATGCTCTTTTAACTCTTCCAAAATACCGATCAGCGTCGTATAATCGGCACCTTTTGCCTTGTTGATCTGGTATTTGATGATATATTTGAGACTATCATGCGGCGCGATCTCTACGAATTCATCATAGAATTCCTTTGCCTCGTCCAGATCGCCCAACTTCACACAGAGGATCGCCAGATGATATATGATCATCCTGCCGATCGGTGAGCGGTCGTGTGCCATATAAAGAAGTTCACGCGCCTCTTCCAGACGACCTGCCTCCTCGCAGACTTCACTTGCCTTGACCAGTGCATTGACATTGTGCACCTTGCGCCAATTGGTACTCTCCACGATATCCAAAGCCTCGTCCGTGCGCCCTTCCTTTATCAGTTGTTTGATCTCGTCGTATTTTGTCTTAAACTCGTTTTTATCCAACGTTCTTACCTCAAAAGCATCCTAATACGCTCTTATCTCAAGCTATAAATATACAGTTTTAGTGTATCATAGGGCACAGTTCATGTCAAAAATATTTGTCTGACAAATCTGTGAAAATCCTGCCATTTTTTAGCAATAAAAAGGACAGTTCCCTTGCTTTTGAAACTGTCCCTCTCATAGATTTATTCTTTTGTATCTTCCTTTTCAGGAGATTGCTTTTTCTTCTTGGAGAAGATATTGACATTTACATGGGTATCTTCTTCATATTCCTTGGTATGTTCTATCATGGTATGATCTGTAACATCCACCTTTTCCAGATTGATGTATTCTGCCGTCTCCTCGGGAAGTTCCCGTTTTCTAAGCATGTGCTTGGAGAAACGTCCGATCAGATAGTAGATGAGTGCCATGGTCGGCACACCAAAAAGCATACCGGCAAAGCCAAACAGACCGCCTCCGACTACAATGGCAACAACAACCCAGAAGGAGGAAAGTCCCGTAGAATCGCCTAAGATCTTTGGTCCAATGATGTTGCCGTCGATCTGTTGCAGAACGATGACAAAGATCAGGAAATAGATACCCTGCATCGGTTCTGTCAAAAAGATAATGATAACGGTCGGCACCGCTCCGATATATGGTCCAAATACCGGAATGATATTGGTCACGCCAACGATAATGGATACCAGAAGCGGATATGGCATCTTAAAGATCAACATACATACATAGCAGATCACACCAATAATGGCAGAGTCGATCAATTTGCCAATGATAAATCCATAGAAAATATCTCTGGTCTTTCTTGCGATCTCCATGATCACATTGGCATGATCAGCACGGAAAATACCATATAACAATTTCTTGGTCTGCCCCTTAAAAGTCTCCTTACTGCAAAGTACATAAACCGAAACAATGATACCGATGATACAGTTGACCAGAAGTCTTCCCACACTAAGCGCACCATTGACCGCCATGGAGATCAGTTCCTTGGTACTCACATCTATGTAGTTTTCCAGCCATTTCACACCATTATCGATCGCCTTGTCCAGGTTGCTGCCCTTGGCACTCATGATATTCTTTTCATAGCGGCCGCCGGTGATCTGGTTTGCCCAGTCCAAAACACCATCGATCTGTTCGTTGATGTGTGTGACCAGATAATGGATGGTCTGGTATAACTGCGGTATGATCGCGACAAAGAATAAAACGATGATGCCAACCACAATGACCATAGCGATCAAGGAGCAGATCATACGCGTTGTCTTTTTCGCTTTCTCAATAGTCTTGCACCGCTTTTCAAAAAACGGATACATGTATTTCTCAAAGAACTCCATGATCGGGTTCATCAGAAAGGCAAGTCCAAATCCGATGATGATGGACTGCAAGACACTCATAAACTTGCTCCAGCCTTCCCCCAGCCCCTGATAGCGTTCTACACTAAAATAGAAAAGTATCACACAGCACGCCGTGAAGATGACCACAGCCGAGGCGGTCATCATTCTTTTCAGGCGGTTTTTATCATTACCTTCCGGTTGTTTTTGTACTTCCATAAATCATTAACCTCTATAATAATTGATCAGGCATCCCTTTAAGATAATGTCTCTTTCGTCATCTGTCAGAGCACCGAGTTGCAGTGTAAACGGATGCATCTGTCCATCCTTTACCACATATGCCTGAATTTCTTCTGTCTTATCAATGATCGCCTGGCGGATCGCCGGAACAAAGAGATAATCTCCGTTCTTGAACGGAAGATCGCCTGCCGGGATCAAAAATGGGAGCATGCCCCAGTTGATCAGGTTGGAACGATATCTCTTGGTCGCATATTCGTTGGCAATATTTGCCCAGCCGCCCAATACCTTCTGGCAGGAGGCTGCCTGCTCTCTCGCAGAACCATCGCCCGGTTTTACGGCAAAAATGGTAGATCCAACGCCAAAGTTGTCATGGTTGACATCCGGGAAGGTCTCTTTCACGGTATGCACGATCTCACGCAATTCCGGTACTGCCTGTCCGGCACACTCTCCGGCTTCCAGTGCCTTTTGTGCTTTCTGGATCTCCTTGGCACGTCCAACGTACTCCGGATCTTTACGGGAAAGTGTAAATTCTGCCAATCCAAGCGGATTAGAGCGGTAAGAAGATGTCTCTCCTGACGGAATCAGTTCATCTGTTGTCGTTACCGGATCATGGATCTCAGATACGACCTTCAGGAAGAGATTCTCCGGCAACGGGCTCATTGCCGGCCAGTCTTTGATATTTGGTCCGAACTTGATCTCCTCGTCCGGATCTGCGACACCCTTGCTGTCAAAGACACGGTTCGCATAAATATTTTTATCGAAATAGTATTTTGGCTTGGTGTAGTTGACATCCATATCCGTTGCAGCGGTAAGATAACCCTTATTTGCCGCGGTTGCAGCGATGGAACGGGCATCCATAAGTGCTACGGATGAGATCTGACCATTCTGCAACTTGGATCCTTCTCTGTTCGGGAAGTTTCTCGTAGAATGGCGGATGGAGAAGCCGTTGTTGCTTGGGGTGTCTCCGGCACCGAAACATGGTCCGCAGAATGCGGTCTTGACGATCGCACCTGTCTCCATCAGGTCAGCCACGCAGCCATTTTTCACAAGTTCCATATAGATCGGTGTGGATGCCGGATAAACGCTGAGTGTAAACTCGTCCGGTCCGATGGATGCTCCACGCAGGATGTCTGCTGCATCCGTGATATTCTCATAACCACCACCGGCGCAGCCTGCGATGATACCCTGATCTACATATAATCTGCCGCTTCTCACCTTGTCCTTTAAGGTGAAGTCCACCTGTCCGTCCAGGCTGACCTTGGCTCTCTTTTCACAGTCATCTAAAATGTCCATGAGGTTGGCATTGAGTTCCTCGATCGTGTAAGTATTGCTTGGATGGAAAGGCATAGCGATCATTGGCTTGATCTGGCTAAGATCGATCTCGATCATGCCGTCATAGTAAGCGACCTGGCCCGGATTGAGTTCTGCAAAGTCCTCGGTTCTGCCGTGGATCTCATAGAACTCGCGCACCTTGTCGTCTGTTCTCCAGATAGAAGAAAGGCAGGTGGTCTCTGTTGTCATAACATCTACGCCGATACGATAATCTACGCTGAGGTTGGCAACACCCGGTCCGACAAATTCCATGACCTTATTCTTGACATAGCCCTTGTCGAAAACTTCGCCGATGATGGCAAGTGCGATATCCTGTGGTCCTACGCCCTTCATCGGACTGCCTGTCAGATAGACACCGACAACGCCCGGCATTGCAATATCATAAGTCTTGTTCAGAAGCTGTTTTACCAGTTCCGGACCACCCTCGCCCATAGCCATGGTTCCAAGGGCACCATATCTGGTATGGGAATCGGATCCTAAGATCATCTTGCCACCGCCTGCGAGCATTTCTCTTGCAAACTGATGGATAACAGCCTGATGAGGAGGTACATAAATGCCGCCGTACTTTTTGGCACATGTCAGTCCAAACATGTGATCATCCTCGTTGATGGTTCCACCTACGGCGCAAAGGCTGTTGTGGCAGTTGGTCAGCACATATGGGATCGGGAACTTCTCAAGCCCGGATGCTCTTGCGGTCTGGATGATACCAACATAGGTAATATCATGGGAAGTCAGTTTATCAAACTTGATCTGAAGATTCTGCATATTGCCGGATGTATTATGGCTCTCTAAGATACCATATGCCATCGTCTGCTTGGCTGCTTCTTCCCTTGTGACCTCCTGTCCTGTCTTTTGTCTGATCTCATCCTGCGCCTCTGGGCCATCTGCGACCAACTCTGTTCCGTGGAGCAGATATACTCCCTGTTCATATAACTTCATGTGTTTCCTCCTCATTTTTTATTTTCTGCCGAAAAGAGAGAAAATGCCTTTTCCCTCCTCCGGCTTTTTTTCTTCCGGTTCTTCAGATTCTTTCCATGCAAAATATTCTTTGTCCAGATCCTCGGAAAGTGCGGCTGCCTCTTTCTCGGTCAACTCGCCCTGGGTCGGAACCCCCGTGGTCTCATCTTCATCCTCCAATGGGATGCCATTTTGTATGAAATAATCCTTGTTGATGCGGATCTCCGGCTGCACATTGGCATGGGACGGGGTATCCTTCGGCGCGAAATCGCCCTTTTCTCCCTTCTCCCGCTCCAAACGCAACCGGTGGTTTTCCTCCTCGATCAGATGTAAATACTTTTGCGTGTCGATCAGATCTCCCAACTGCGACTTGAGTTCCGACTGATTGGACTTGATCGTCTGCTTTTCATTTGCCATCTTATCCTTGGCGTCTTCGTAGATCTTGGCGATCGCATCTCCCGCATCCTCAATGATCTGCTGAATGTCATTTAAGGCATTGTCCGTATACATGATCGATGCCGCATAGATGTCTTCTGCCTTGCGGGAAGCCGCAAAAATGATGTCATCTCCCTGCTTTTGCATCTCACGGTTTGCCTTATCCTTTTTTGTCTGGGACAGTTCATGTTCATCGATCATGTCATACATGCAGGCATTTAATTCCTTGAGCAGATCCATCATCTCGTTCTTATTCACGATCACATCACGCTTGCTGCCATTGTATGGCTCTGCCTTGGAAAAAAGTACATGAATATCCCGCAGCACTTTCTCTGTGCGATCTGCTGCACTCATATTTCACACCTCATCCGTTTGTCTTTTGGCATTTTACATATAAATATGAAAATACTCTTTAAAATATAGCATACAAGCCAGAGTCTGACAACGCTTGGCGGGCAGGGAAATCTTAAATTTTGTTAATAAAATGGTATCTTTTCTAAAGAAGATATAAAAAATACAAAACATAGCCCAGCAGCATGACGATACCGGCTTTCCGCCGCAGTTCTTTTGTCCGTGCCACGCAGACAAAAAGCAGGATGCCGACTGCCGCCGCGATCAGGGTATCCACAACGAAGCCGACAGCAAAGGTGACCGGTGTGATCAGGGCTGTGGTACCCACGATAAAGAGGATATTAAAGATATTGCTACCCACGATATTTCCAATGGCAATGTCCGCATTGCCTTTTCGTGCCGCGGATACACTGGTTACCAATTCCGGCAGGCTGGTGCCAAATGCCACAATAGTCAGCCCGATAAAGCGCTGGCTGATACCAAGTGCCTTGGCAATATTACTTGCCCCTTCGACCGCAAAATTGCTTCCTGCCACGATCATGACGACACCCGCCAGGATCAGACCTATGATCTTAGCCGCAGAAAGCTGCGCCGCTTCCGTCTCTTCTTCCTTGCCCTTTTTTGCCATCATATAAAGATAGCGCAGATACATGAGGAACAAGACCCAAAGAATGACGCCTTCCAGCCGCGTCACCTGACCGCCGGTATAGCCCATCCATAGGAGAACAAAAGTAATGACGATCATAAAAGGAATCTCGTAACGTATCGTGGAATCCGCCACTTTGAGTGTCGCGATTAGAGCCGTCACACCAAGGATAATGAGGATATTCAAGATGTTGCTTCCCACGATATTACCGATCGTGATCTCCGCATTTCCCCGCAGTGCAGCCGAAATACTCACCGCCGCTTCCGGCAGACTGGTACCCATGGCAACAATCGTAAGACCTATGACCAGTTGCGGTATGCCCAGTTTTCTTGCCAGACCGGAGGCACCGTCCACGAACCAGTCCGCCCCCTTAACCAAGAGGAAAAATCCAACTGCTAAAAAGACAATCTGTAGTACAAAGTTCATATCTTTCTCCCTTCCTGCAACTTGGGGATAAAAAAAGCGAGTCCCTTTGTTGCATCAAAAAATAATACAACAAAAGTCTCGCTACTTGGCTACATACCGGATTGCTCGCAATCGTACTGACGATATATAGACACAGGACATACTGTGTCAGCTACTCCCTTTTATCTAAGCAAAGCGTAACAGAAAAACAAGCCTCCTGTCAATCGCTTTTTATGACTTTTTATCGACAAAAATCTCTGTCACGCGCGGCAGGATGCCATGGATATAGGCGATCATGACACCGTAATTTGTGATCGCGACCTTCTGACTGCTGCCATAGGAGATACGATAGCGCATTTCCTGCAAAGGCAGAGTACAGCCGCCGCAATGCACGACCAGTGCATAAGGAGAAAGATCCTTTGGAAATTCTGTGCCACTGGTAAAGGCAAAATGCAGATCTTTGCCCGTGTATTCCCTGATCCAGCGCGGCATCTTGACCGTGCCGATATCGTCACACTGCCTGTGGTGGGTACACCCCTCAGAGATCAGGACCGTATCGCCATCTTTCAGATCCTCGATCGCCTGTGCCCCGGCGATCTGCACTGCCAGGTCACCCTTGTAACGCGCCATCAGAATGGAAAATGAGGTCAAAGGAATGTCTTTTGGCACGATCTTTGCCACTGCCCCGAATGCCTGACTGTCCGTCACGACAAGGCGGGGCTTTTTACCAAGAGATGCCAGTGCCTGCGCCAGTTCGCTATCCCTTGCCACTACAGGAATGGCTCCTGCCTCTAATGTATCGCGGATAACCTGCTGCTGTGGCAGGATCAGACGTCCTTTTGGTGCTGCGGAATCGATCGGCACGACCAAAACGACCAGATCTCCTTCTTCTAAAAGATCACGGATCAATGGACGTTCTGCCTCTTTGGGCGGCAAACCTGCCAGTCTCTCCTTTAATTCCGAAATCCCCTGCGCCGGATCTGTACTGACCGGGCAGACTTTGGCAGGATCGACCGCCAGTGCCTGTGCGATCTGTCCTGCCTTTTCATCTATCTGCGTTGGATCTGCCAAAAGATCTGTCTTATTTAAGACAATAAGATAAGGCAAACCGCGCTTTTTTGCCTCTGACAAAATATCCTGCTCCAGATCTCCCACCATGGTATCTGCTGCGATCACAAGCAGAAGGATATCCGTCTGACGGAGCATCTGCAAGCCCTTTTCCATGCGTTTTTTCCCTAGTCCGCCCTCGTCGTCCAATCCCGGCGTATCGATCAATACGACCGGTCCGAGTGGCAAAAGTTCCATTGCCTTTTTGACCGGATCCGTCGTCGTACCCTTGACTTCCGATACAATGGCAAGATCCTGTCCCGTGATCGCATTGATCAGGCTGGATTTTCCCGCATTGCGCCTGCCAAAAATACCAATGTGCAGGCGCTCTCCGCATGGTGTCTCATTCATACTCATAGATAATTCCCTTCTCTTCCCAAACGTTTTCTGCTGTCATATCAAACCTTCGTCACATTTAGAAACGGAAGTCGCGGTTGCCCTCGTGGATCTTTTCGATATACTCGGTCGCCTTTTCCTTTACCTTTGGATTGGTGATGACTTCTAACTCTCTTTTGATCAAAGCCTCGCCCACTTCCTTGGTCTCCGGGCTTGCGTAATCTTCCAGATATTCTTTCAAGGTCATAAGTGCATTTGGATGGCAGCAGTTGACGATCTGCTTGCTCTTTAAGAGTGACATAAAACGGTCACCGGTTCTGCCCTCACGATAACATGCCGTACAAAAACTTGGCACATATCCCATATCCATCAGCCACTTGACAACCTCGTCCAAGGTACGGTTGTCGCTGACATCAAACTGTGCTGAGTTGTCCTCCTCTGCTTCCGGCTCAACGTATCCGCCGACACTGGTTCTGGAACCACCGCTAATCTGGGAAATACCAAGTTCAAGTACACGCTCTCTGCTCTCTTTGGTCTCTCTGGTAGATACGATCATGCCGGTGTATGGCACAGCAATACGGATGCAGGCAACGATCTTGGCAAAGGTCTCGTCAGAAATACCGTTATCAAAAACATCCGGGTCAATATCATCGGCGCGGCGCACACGCGGTACGCTGATGGTATGCGGTCCACAGCCCTTGGCTGCCTCTAAGTGCTCTGCATGCATGATGATTCCGGTAAAGTCATAACGATAATTGTTGAGTCCAAAGAGAACGCCAAGTCCTACATCATCAATACCGCCATCCATGGCACGATCCATCGCCTCGGTGTGGTATGCATAATTGCTCTTTGGTCCGGTCGGATGCAGTTTTTCATATGATTCCTTATTGTAGGTCTCCTGGAAAAGGATATAGGTACCAATTCCGGCTTCCTTTAACATACGGTATTCTTCGACAGTTGTTGCCGCGATATTGACGTTGACGCGGCGAATATCTCCATTTTCATGGTGAATACTGTAGATTGTCTTGATACTCTCCAAAATATACTCGATCGGATTGTTCTTCGGATCTTCGCCCGCCTCAAGTGCCAGACGCTTATGTCCCATATCCTGTAATGCAATGACTTCCTGACGGATCTCCTCCTGTGTCAGTTTCTTTCTGTGAATGTGCTTGTTCTTTGCGTGATATGGGCAATACTCACAGCCGTTGATACAATAATTGGACAGATAAAGCGGAGCAAACATAACAATACGGTTGCCATAGAACTCCTGCTTGATCTCTTTTGCCAACTGGTAGATCTCCTCATTCTTATCTTCCAGTTCGCAGTCCAAAAGCACGATGGCTTCCTTGTGGCTGATCCCTTTCATCTTTCTTGCCTTGTTCAGGATCTGATCGATCAGTTCCCGATTGTTCTTGTTCTTCTCAGCATAATCGAGACACTCACGGATCTCCTCATCGCTGATGAACTCCTCTGCCTTTGATGACATTACATCATACATTCTTTTTTCCTCCCTTTTCCTATGTGTCTTATGTTATAGTCCGTCTCCTTTATCCCTTGTAAAATCGACGGTTGTTTGTAAAATTAAGTTTTCTTATAATTTCTCTCTGTTTTAGTCAGGTGCATCACCACGGTCAACGACCAAGGCATAACCAATGGACTGCATCCGATTTCCCAGACAGCCCCGGCATTCCGCCGCCTCGTCCCCGGTACAGATCTTGTTGTCATAGAGTTCATACTGTTTGCGCACGCTGGTCGGTGACAGATTGGGCATGACGACATTGGCTCCTGCCAGGATTCCCTTTTCTCGCCCACGCGGGTCGATCGTCCCCAGCGCTGTCGTTGCCGGAAGCAGCAACTTGGGCTGTAAAATACGAAGCAGTGAGATCAAATACAAAGTCTCCTCCACTGTCCCCTGTGCCTGATCTTTCAGGGGTGTCTCGTGGTGAGGCACAAAAGGTCCGATCCCCACCATGGCAGGCTGTAAATTCTGGATAAAGACCATATCCTCCGCCAGTGTATGGGCTGTCTGCCCCCGGGATCCCACCATAAATCCGCAGCCCACCTGATAACCTAAGTCTTTTAAGGTATAAAGGCATTGGATGCGGTGGTCAAAATCCATTTCCTGCGGGTGTAGGCTCTCATAATGGTCTTTATCCGCAGTTTCATGTCTTAAAAGGTATCTATCTGCCCCGGCTTCTTTCATCAAGCGGTAACTTTCCCGGCTTCTTTCGCCCAGAGACAGGGTAATGGCACAATCCGGGTGGCGCTTTTTGATCTCCCGGATCAGATCGCACATGACCCGGTCTGTATAGTAAGCATCCTCGCCCCCCTGCAAAACAAAGGTACGAAAGCCTAACTCTGCCCCGATATCCGCACAGGATAAGATATCTTCCCTGCTCAGGCGGTAACGTTCCACCTGCCGGTTATCCCTGCGGATACCGCAATAATAGCAATTATTCTTGCAATAATTGGAAATCTCGATCAATCCTCGGGTATAGATCTTGTTGCCGAAGATCTCTTTGGATCTCTGTCGTGCGATTTCTGCCGCATATTCTGCCACTCGTTCACATCTGCCGCGGATAACTTCTTCCCATTCATCCAGATTTAGCGCATTTTCCTTATCTAATTTGTCAATCAATGCTTTGACATCCTGTATTGCCAGTGCCATAGGCATCTCTCCTTCTCATCTTTTCTTTGGCTCTAACCCCAAGGTCACTTACTGCAATTTGGAATAGACGGCTTTTGCCGTTACGCCCTCGATATTACCGATCTTTCCTGACATGGCACTGATCACATCCTGTGGTGCATCCACTGCAACGCTGATCAGGGAAATTCCGCGTTTTTCATAAGGGATCCCCATACGTCCGATGATGTATTTGCCATATTCGTGTAACACATGATTGAGTTCTTCTGCCTTGTCGCGTTCTTCCACTACAATGGCAAGGATCGCTACTCTCGTATCCATATGCCTGCTCCTTTCCTTTTCAGTGGTACGTGAATGCCTTTTGTGTAATAGGATGATACAAAAAAGCCCCTGCATCAAAAGATACAGAGACTTTCCCTATCAAATACATATAAAATCCCGTATCTTTACGCTCAGGCTGCCCTTTGCGCGCAGATGACTTTTATTCATAATGTAAAAACAGGGAGATACCTCGATCTCCCTGTATTTGTCTTTCATAGCGTTACCTCCACAGCCTGCTCAACCCAGGCACCCTTGCGGCACCCGGAAACTCCTTCTTAGTGCTGCTCCATTCCTGACCTGACACGATTCGTAGGCATCCGTCGCGCAAGACCCAAGTATCAACGCCACTTGTGGAGGCCGCTATTTGCATTGTATGGGAAAACCGCATGTTTGTCAATGGATTTTCTACTCCCATGCCTTATATGCCACACCACTACATTTCTTTTCCAAGATATCCTGTAACAACTCCGCGATATGTGCCGCTGCTTCAACCGGAGGCACGCCAACGCGACTGATATTTGAAACCACCGTGTATTCCGATTCCAGCATATCCGGACGCGCATTGTACGCGATATAGGCTGACATACTCTCTGATGTCAGCAGCCCCGGTCTTTCACCGATCAAAACACAGGTAACTTTTGCATGAAGTAAAGGTGCGATGGTACGCGCTGTATTTACACGGCAATAGCGGACAAAAAAAGGTGTCCCCATCGTGATTCCCTGACTTTTTAACTCTGCCTCGATCGTTGCATATAGATCCGGTACATTGGCAGCAATGGAAGGTGCACACAGACCATCTCCAAAATAGATCTGCACATCAACATCATGTTGGCAACGACGCGAAATCTCCTCTTTTGTTTCCTCAGAAAATAAACGTCCCAGATCCGGTCTTTTTAACATTTCCTGTTTATCGTGACACAGGGTCTGCACTTCAAAAACACCAAGTGAATCCACAACTTCTTTCGGAACTTCATGGAATACTGCATCATTTGCTGCTGCATGATCCGCCAAAAAATGCAGGTAAGACACCGTTGTATATCTGGTTCCTGCATGTCCTATGCCGATACGCGCCGGTGTCGTTTTCTTCCAAGCCTTCATCTGTTCCGGGTTCTGATATAACATATCTTTTTCCATCCTCTTTACCTCGCAAAAATTGTCGGATCTCCAAAATTGTGACCCGGATGTCCATTTTCCCAGATCCTGTTTTGCTCCAGCCATCGTTCAAATTCCGGTATCGGTCGCTTTCCTAACAACTCTCTGACCGCAGCCACATCATGATAGCCGGTAGATTGATACATTAACATAACATCATCCCCTTGTGGCAATCCCATGACATAATGGCAGCCGGCGGTAGCAAGCAAGACAAACAGACTCTCTATATCATTTTGATCGGTCGGCATGTGGTTGGTGTAACAGCAATCACACCCCATCGGTAAGCCATGCATATGACCGCAATACACATCTTCGATGCCTGCCCGCAACAGTTCCTTACAATCATAAACATATTCCGGTCCCATAAATCCCACGACGGTATTTACCAAAAACGGATGATAATGCCTTGCCAGACCATAACACCGGTTTTCCATGGTTCCCTGATCTGCACTATAATTAGCACTGCTGGACAGTTCCGAGCCTTGTCCGGTCTCAAAATACATCACATTCGGGCCTTTTGCCGATCCCTTTTCATGAAACATCTGCTCCGCCTCTTCCAGCATGGAGACACTGACACCAAAAGCGTCCAAGGCCTTTTGACTGCCTGCAATGGATTGAAAACATAAATCTGCCTTGGCACCACTTTGTAAGGCTTTCATCTGAGTCGTCACATGGGACAATACGCAAATCTGTGTTGGAATCTCATATTCATCCCGGATCTTTCCCAACATATTCCAGATATTGACCGTGGATTCTACCGTATCGATCGCCGGATTTAAGCCTAATACGGCATCCCCCACACCATAGGAAAGCCCCTCTAAAGTAGAAGCCGTAACGCCTCTGGCATCATCTACCGGATGATTTGGCTGTAAGCGGCTGGCAAGCACGTTTTCTCCACCGATCGTCGTGTTGCAGGTTGCCTCAATATGCAACTTTCTACTGGCATGGATCATATCCAGATTTCCCATCAATTTTGCAGTTGCCGCAATGACCTCACTTGACAAGCCTCGCCCGACAGATAAAATCTCCTCTCCATCCGGATTGGCAAGGATCCATTCCCGCAGGTCAGCCATCGTCCAACCTTTTACCTTGTGATAGGCATCCTGATCCAGATCGTCCAGGATCAGCCTGGTGACCGCATCTTCCTCATAAGGAACCACGGGATTTTCCGTAATATCTTTTACCGTCAGTCCCGCCAATACCTCTTTTGCCGCCACACGTTCCATCTTGCTCTCTGCCCCTACATTTGCCAGAGCATCTCCTGATTTCTGCTCGCTGGCTTTTGCAAGGACTTCCTTTACCGAAGAAAACCTATATGTATTTGTCCCTAAAATCGTCTCTAATTTCATATGCTTCTCATCTCTCAAAAATCAAGGTCTTTACAATCACCGGAATGACCTGTCCACCGGCAACCGGCTTTCCCAGATCCACAAAATCGCCCTCTTTACATACAATACCATCCAGACAGATCAAGTGCTTTTCTTTTCCGATCTTACGCCGTAGAGATTGCCCGATCGCTTTTCCAAGATCTCTTTCTATAACAAGGATAGGCATATGGTCTGCTTCTATTTCCTTGGAAAAAGCCTTTATCAGTGCATCCGTCATAGTCTCGATCTGTTTGAAATCCGGGCAGTCCGCCCCGGAAAAGGAAAGTACATAATCTTTTTTGTCAGCAGAGATCTCCACTTCCGACAAACGCTCTTTCATAAGATGCAACTGCTCATCCATGGTGGACAGATCTTCCTCTGTCTGCCATTTGACCGAATAGACCGGAAGATTCTTTTGGGGGAGTCTCTGGTTCTGATAGATGATCGTACTGCCGGATACTTCCATGCTATAATTTCCTGCGCCCACAACCGTCGCATTCAGTGTCTCTGCTGCTCTCTCCACCTGACTCTGCATAAATGCCGGATGAGACAGGATCGCGCGCGCCAGCAGAATCCCAAGATCTCCATATGCCAGATCATCTGGCAGATCTTCCTGCCTGCGTAATTGCTCCATACAGGAAGCGACACCACCGGAAAATACTAGGATATCCGGTTCTTTCTTACAGGTGATCCCATGATTTGTCATACATTTTCGCACAAGATCCGCATCCTTTTGCGCAAGCCCGATACTTTCCGCCAGGACATCTGCCATACAAGATACTGCTTTTTGCAATTTATCCAAGAGGATCCCATCCACTTTCTGTCCAACCAGGATCTCCTCCTGCACTGCCTTCATCAATGGATCCATTGCCCCGGATACATGATAGATTTCACCATTTTTGATCTTTACGAGTCTGCCACCGATATTGTAACAAGCCGTATCGATCAGGGCACCGTCCTCAAAATAACTAATGTTGGTCGTTCCACCGCCGATATCCAGATTGGCAACCACTTTTCCTGTCGCTCTGGAAAGTTCTGCCGCGCCGGATCCTCTGCCGGACAGGGCAGATTCCAGATCCGGTCCCGCCGCTGCCACGACAAAATCCCCTGCTATCTGCGACAAGGCATCGACTACTTCTTTTGCATTTCTCTTGCGGGCTGTCTCTCCCGTAATAATCACAGCCCCTGTATCAACATCCTGTGGTCTTAAGCCTGCCTTTGCATAGAGTTTTCTTATGATCTCTTCAACTTTCCCGGCATCGATCATTTCCTCCCCGATCAAGGGGGTAAAGAAGATCGGACTGCGGTAAAAAATGTCTTTTGCAACCACTTCTACCTTGGGAACAGACCCGAATCCTCCCGTGTTTTTCATCCTGAGCCGACTAAATATCAACTGGGTTGTCGTAGTGCCGATATCGATACCTGTACTTATGATCTCATCTTTCATCCCATTAACACTTTCTCTTGGAGAACATACCTGAGACAATAAGTCCCGGCACAGATTTGGATTGTTTCTGATATGGCTTTCCGCCTAAAAATAATTGTTCTACCTGAATTGACCGCAATTCCTCCTTAGCAACTTCATAAGGGCTTTCGGATAAGATAACCATATCGGCTATTTTCCCTGTCTCCAGGCTTCCTCTCTCTTTTTCATCAAATGTTGCATAATACCCATTATAGGTAGCCATCCGAAGTGCCTCATATAAGCTGATACTCTGTCCATTGATCGGGTGATTCACAGCATTATAGATCCACAGCATAGGATCCGGATCTGTGCATGGGGCATCAGAACCCGCAGAGATCACGACACCATTTTTGACAAAATCTGCAACCGGATTCAAGCGCTGATTTCTCTCTGTACCTAAGATCTTCTCCAAATAGGCATCCGGCTCCTGTGGCCAGTTGATAAAACTGGTCTGAATCGGCATCTGGATATGATACTCCTTACAGATCTTCAGTCCTTCTTCTGTCGGCAGACAATCATGGATAATTCCATGCCGGTGATCCTCACGCGGGAAATCATCCAATGCCGCTTTTATTGCTTTCGTTGCCTGATCAAAGGCGGCATCCCCAATGGCATGCATTTCGATCTGTAGTCCCGCCCGGTTTGCTTTTTTACAGAATTCCGTCACCTGCTCATCTGTATAGTATAGAACGCCTTGTTCCTCTGTTCCTTCATACGGCTCTTTCATGGCGGCATCCATAGAACCAAAGCATCCGTCCAATGCACAGGCAAAGCACCCTCCGATGCGTGGCAGTTTTCTCTTGATTGCTTTTTGCGGATCCATGGTCTGCATAAAGACACGGATCTGGAATCCGGACTCCGCACCTCTTGCCACAAAGCGCTCCATATCTACATCCAGATCCCCCGTAAACCCTACTCCACTGACCGTGTGTACCATGCCAATGCCCTTTGTTGCCAGATAATCCATGGCATGCTGCATATTCTTGATCAAAGCAGGAATAGGGATGGCTGCCGTAATATAATCTGATACGGCAAAAAAGGCATCCTGATTCATCTCGCCCGTATCTTCATGGTAGCCTCGCAGATCTTTTACCTTATCCTTTACCAGACGAAGGAGTGCTGTATTTACCACACAGGCATGACCATCATATTTGACGAAAAAGACCGGCTGCTCACCGGATGCCACATCCAGTTCCTGTCTTGAGATCAAACGTCCGTCAGAAACGGAATAAGGCGATGCCCCAAAGGCGATCGTGATCCTGGCATGGTCTTTTTTTATAAAGGCGCGCAATCTTTTTTGTATTTCCGCGTTGCTTCTGGCATCCATAACATTAAGCCCTGCATTAAAGGTTGCAAAACTGGCAAAATGCATATGTGTGTCCACAAAAGACGGCAAAAGCGCTTTCTTGCCCAGAATACATCTTTCACCCGCTCCATATTCCTGTGGCAAGTTGTCACCTACATATAAAATGCGCCCCTGATCCTCTACCAGATATTTTGCAATCGTGTTTTTTTCATCACATGTAATAATGTATCCCTCGTATATCTTCATATTCCGCCCTCCTGATCCCTGGTATGAAAAAAGATGCCCAAAAGAACTGCTTCTTCCTTTGAACATCTTTGTCGATACCGTTATTATATTCTTTTTGCAGATTTATGCAAGTCGGTTTTCTCTCTTAACTTCCGTATTATCTTGCGTACTATCTTCCTCATCTCTCCCTAAAACTGCTTCTTCTGCTCTCTCAGATCTGCGAAAAATCCGCTTAAAAGTGCGGAACACTCATCTTCGAGGACACCACGCTCCACCTCGACCTGATGATTGAAGGCATCCATCTGTAAAATATTAAGGACGGATCCGGCGCAGCCCGCCTTGGCATTCATGCTGCCGATGACTGCTTTTTTCAATCTTGCCTGCACCATAGCACCGGCGCACATCTGACATGGTTCCAGAGTCACATACATGGTACAGTCCTCCAATCTCCAGTCGCCTGTCTTTTTACATGCCTGCTTCATGGCAATGAGTTCTGCATGGGAAAGCACATTTTTGTCCGTATTGCGCTTATTGTAGCCCTTGCCGATGACCTTATCGTCACGCACAATGACACAGCCGATCGGTACTTCGTTGAGATCGTATGCCTTCTTTGCCTCTTTTAAAGCCATCTTCATGTACTTTTCGTCATGTTTTTCCTGTCTGTTCTTTTCGATTTTCTCTTTGAGTGCCATATGGTAAAACCTCCACCAAACTGTTATAATATCCTCTAATGGTTTCATTATAACACGATTGGAAACGGAGTGATACAATGACTGTAAAAATATATGGAATGCAGAAAACAACCTTAGTGGACTATCCGGGACGCGTTGCCACAACGCTTTTTACCGGCGGATGTAACTTCCGTTGTCCTTACTGCCACAATGGAGACCTTATCGTCGGACTTAAAGACATCAAGCCTTATACCCATGATGATGTTTTCGAACATCTGCGCAAAAGAAGAAACGTATTGGACGGTGTTGTCATCAGCGGCGGCGAGCCGACCTTACACCGGAATCTTCCGGAATTTGCCCACCAGATCAAAGCCCTGGGCTACAAGGTAAAACTCGACACCAACGGAACGAACCCTGCCATGCTCCGCTCTTTGATCAAAGACCGTTTTGTAGATTATGTTGCTATGGATATCAAGCAATGTCGCACAAAATATGCCGATATTACCCATGCCGAGGATCTCGATCTGGATGCCATCGCAGAATCCGTTGAAATCTTAAAAGCCTCCAAGAAGGTAGATTATGAGTTCCGCACGACTGTTTGTCAGGAACTCCATGAAGCCAAAGACATGACCGCGATCGGTATATGGCTATCCGGCGCCAAAGCCTATTATCTCCAGCCATACAAGGAATCGCCGGATGTCCTGCACCCGGGATTCCATGCACCGGATGAAAAGACCCTACAGGAATTTGTCCAAATATTATCTGCCTTTATCCCAAAGGTGGAGATTCGAGGTTTAGATTAGTGAATTTTGAACAGACGACCGACCGCCTGATCCTGCGTATCCTTTCCGCGGAAGATGCCGGAAAAGTATTACAATTTTATATGGATAATGCCGAGATCTTTGAGCAGTTTGAGCCCTTGATCGGAAATGATTTTTATAGTCTTGAACACCAGAAGAACCTCTTGACCTACGAGTATCAGGAGATCCTCAAATTATATATGCTGCGCTTCTGGATCTTTGAAAAAGACCATCCGGATCGCATCATCGGCACGATCAGTTTCCACAACATTTCGCCAAATATCTATTCTTCCGCCCAACTGGGCTACAAGATGGATCAGCATTTCTGGCGGAAAGGCTACTGCTACGAAGCGATCAAAGCCGGGATCCGTATTGTTTCCGAGGACATCGGCATCCGCCGCTACGAAGCACTGGTACTGCCGGACAATACCCCATCTATCTGCCTTTTGAAAAAACTGGGCTTTCACAAGGAAGGTCTCTTGGTAGACAAGGTATTTTTGCAAAATCGCTGGCGCGATCATTATTTATATGGCTACATTGTTCCGAAAATGTAGAAAAAGAAAGGAAAATCCATGTCACAGGTAACCAAGCGAGCCCTTGAGGCATCACTGAAAAATCTTCTTTTACAAAAGCCGTTAGATAAAATAACGATCAATGATATTACGGCAGATTGCGGCATCAACCGCATGACCTTTTACTATCATTTCAAGGATATCTATGATCTGGTGGAATGGTCCTGTCTGGAAGATGCCGAAAAGGCATTAAACAACAAAAAGACCTACAACACCTGGGAGCAGGGACTCCTACAGATCTTTTATGCCGTGCAGGAAAACAAGCCTTTCATCATGAATGTTTATCACTGCGTCAGCAGAGAACGCGTAGAAAAATATCTCATGCCCCTGACGGACAAACTACTGGTCGATGTGATCGAGGAGCAATCCGAAGGACTTTCCGTCAAGCAGACCGACAAGGATTTTATCGCCCAGATCTACTCCTATGTTCTGGTCGGACTCATGTTGGACTGGGTCGCTGATGACATGAAGGAAAACCCGGAAAAACTGGTCGAACGCCTTGCCATTGTCATACAGGGAAACCTGTCGGCAGCCCTGCACCGCCTATGTGACCACTGATCTTATCAAAATATCGGATATGATAAAATTATTTACAATCCAGACCCCATGATAAAAATATTATCATGGGGTCTTTTTTGTTTATTTTCCTTTTCCTCTGACCAACCTATACTACAGGTACAAAGAAATGAAGGAGGTAATCATTATGTATTACTCAGCAGGAACTTATGAATCATTCGCACATCCGGAGAAACCGGAGGGTGTCGACAAAAAATCCGCATACATCATCGGAACCGGACTTGCCGGCTTGACGGCAGCCTTCTATCTGGTGCGTGATGGTCAGATGAAGGGCGAGCATATCCACCTTTTGGAAAAACTGACCCTTGCCGGTGGCTCATGCGATGGTCGCAAGGACATAACCAAGGGCTTCTATATGCGTGGCGGACGTGAAATGGATAACCACTTTGAAGTTATGTGGGATATGTTCCGCGATGTGCCATCCATGGAAAACCCGGAAATCTCCGTTTTGGACGAATATTACTGGCTCAACAAGCACGATCCGAACTATTCTCTCTGCCGTGCTACCGTAAATCGCGGTCAAGACGCTCATACAGACAAGAAATTCGGACTGGATAAGGCAAGCGCACAGGCACTTTCCAAACTCTTCATCACACCGGAAAAGGAATTGGAGGACAAGAAGATTTCCGAAGTACTTCCGGATTCTTTCTGGGATACCAATTTCTGGCTTTACTGGCAGACCATGTTCGCTTTCCAGCGCTGGTCAAGTGCTCTGGAAATGAAGCGTTACCTCTGCCGCTATGTACATCATATTGACGGACTTCCGGACTTCAGCGCCCTTCGTTTTACCAAATACAATCAGTACGAAAGCCTCATCATGCCGCTTGTCAACTATCTGACTTCACATGGTGTCCAGATCGAATACGGCATGGATGTAAAAAATGTCATCATTGAGACAGTGGGCGACAAGAAGATCGCACGCCAGATCGTATATATCAAAGACGGCGAGGAGCAGACCCTGGCTCTGGTAGAAGATGACCTTGTATTCATCACAAACGGCTGCTGCACTGATACTTCCTGCTATGGCGACCAGACCCATGTACCGGATCTTTCCAAGGCAAAAAATGGCGCCGGTGAGTCATGGGATCTGTGGAAAAATATTGCAAAACAGGCAAAGCACGGCGAATTTGGTAACCCGGATAACTTCTGCGGCGACTACGAAGCAACCAACTGGATGAGCGCGACCGTTGCCACTTCCGACGAAAAGATCATCGGCAAGATCATGGATATCTGCAAGCGTGACCCAAGAGACGGCAAGGTAACGACCGGTGGTATCGTTACCGTAAAGGACAGCACAGAGAACTGGTATCTGTCCTGGACTATCAACCGTCAGCCACAGTTCAAGGCACAGGATAAGAATATGGTGCTTGTCTGGCTCTATGCCCTCAACACCAACAAAGAAGGAAACTTTGTCAAGAAAGCCATGCGTGACTGTACCGGTAAGGAAGTCTGTGAAGAGTGGCTTTATCACATCGGCGTAGATCCAAAGGAAATTCCGGATCTGGCAGAGAATGCCTGCAACACAACGACATGCTTTATGCCATTTATCAACGCTTTCTTCCAGCCAAGAAAGAATGAGGACCGTCCAAAGGTCGTACCGGAAGGCTCTGTCAACTTTGCCTTCTTAGGTCAGTTTACCGAGACACCAAGAGATACCATCTTTACCATTGAATACTCTATGCGTACCGGTATGGAATCTGTTTACACACTGCTTGACATTGACCGTGGTGTTCCTGAAGTATGGGGAAGTAAATATGATGTGCGCGAACTCCTGCGTGCATGCTACTATGCGATCGACAAGAAACCGATCACAGACGTAAAACTCTCCTTTGCTGAAAAAGAAGCATTGAAAGTCCTGCTCAAGAAAGTCAAGGGAACCGACCTTGAGATCCTGCTGCAAAACAGCGGTCTGATCGAATAAATTTCTCAGCAAAAATAAATCTTGAATTAAGAAAACGCCAAAACCGGCTCTGTGTCGGCTTTGGCGTTCTTTTATATAAAGTTCTTTATCTGTTCTTTTCTGTGTGCATACTCACGGCCTCTCGGCGGATGTCCCGCTTGTTCTTTCTCTTTTGTCATAATTCTTTATCCGCCTTTCCGCGAAACTACCTATATACCACTATAACAGACTTTGTCCCTACTTTGGTACATATTTTTTCATAATCCGCAGCAGATCCTCTTTGATGATCGGCTTGGATATGTGTTCATTCATCCCTGCCCTGTAACTGCGCTCCTTGTCATCACTAAAGGCATTGGCTGTCATGGCAAAGATCGGTATGGTCTTGGCATCCGGCCGATCCAGTGACCGGATACAGCGCGCCGCATCCAGACCGTCCATGACCGGCATCATAACGTCCATCAGGATAATATCATAAGTGCCGCCCTCGGATCGCAGGAAGCAGTCCACTGCCTCCTGCCCGTTCCATGCCTTTGTCACGGTCGCTCCCGCATTTTCCAGGATAAACTCGGCGATTTCCATGTTGAGATCATTATCCTCAACTAAGAGAACCTTGACCCCATCCAGACGGATGTCCTCGTCCTCGCTCTCCTCATCCTCTCCGACGCGGTCAGCAAGCCGCAAGCGAAGTTGTATAGTAAAGGTTGTTCCCTGACCCTGCCGGCTGAAAAAGTCGATGCTGCCTCCCATCTTTTCCGTCAGTTCCTTGGCGATCGGGAGTCCCAGACCGGTTCCGGCATAGGAAGTCCTTGCAGATACATTCTCCTGTGCAAAAGGCTCAAAGGCACGCTTTTGAAATTCTTCCGACATGCCAAGCCCGGTATCCTGACAGGTAAAGACAAAGGTCGCCATCTTCTTCGTCGATCCGGTCTCCTCCACGCTGACATGCACCGAACCGCCCTCGCGGTTATACTTGATGGCATTGCTCATGATGTTCTGCAAGATCTGGCGCAGGTGCAGGGGACTTCCCAGGACCTTCCAATGGCTGCCTCTCGGACTGTCCACCTGAAGATCCACCTTGCTCTCCACTGCCTGTACTTCCACAAGCGATACCGTTTCTTCAAACAATTCCAGCAGATCAAAAGGCTTTTCTTCCAGACGTACCTGCCCGGATTCCAACTTATTCATATCCAGCACATTGTTTACCAGATCTAAGAGGAAACTGGAGGCATTGACGATCTTTTGCCGACATTCCTCCTGCTTTTTCTCGTCTCCTGCATAGTAGCGGCTGATCTCGATCATACCCTTTATGCCATTGATCGGTGTCCGGATATCGTGACTCATCCTTCGCAGAAAATCTGTCTTTGCCACACTTGCACGCTCTGCGTGCTCAACAGAAAGACGCAGTTTATTCTGGTAATGAAGTTTCTTTTTCTTTTCCGTTGTAACATCACGGCACAAAAAGACCACTTCCTGTAACTCGCCATTCTCATCATATTTCTGCGGTACAAAAAGCAGTTGTTCCCACTTGGCGTTTTTCCCTTCCATGACACAGGAGACATAGGTCTTGCCGGCAAGGCGCGCTGCCATATCCGACATATCCGCAAAACGCGAAAAATCTTCCTGGGAACCCTCGGTCAAAACATTCTCTGCATACCTTTTGAGCATATACCTTACGCCTGCGCCCTGACTCTCCTCCCGATCCATCTTTTTTATGGATTTTAGGATCTTCCAGGAATCTGTCTTTAAATCTATGAAAAGAACAAAGGTGTAGACCCGGCTGATGGAACTGATGGTACGCAACTGCTCGGCGCTTTTCTCCCGGTTCTTCTCTTCCTGCTTATAGCGAAGGAACAAAAAGACAAAGCAGATAAGAATATAGAGCATGGCACCATAACTCTCTGACATAATGGCTGTTGCATAAACACTCGTTTCCGGGAAAAAGAGATATAAGTCATACCCCTCTGCCCATTTCTTTTCTCCACAATAATGCTTGCCGTCATACTTTAAATGAATGATTCCGCCTTCCTCTGTTTCTTCGGACTCCTCGATCCGGATCCAGTCATCCAGACTTCTTCCTTTCAGTTCTTCCACGTTGGTGCTGACGATCTGATCGTTCAGTGCCACAACGGCAATACCGTCCATTTCAAAGGTAAAATCATCCAAAAGGGTTGCCATACTGATCTCATCATTTGCCATGACCTCCCGATCCCTGGCGATCACGGCAACATAACCGGTCTGGTTCTTTCTGGAAACAATGGCAAAATCATACGCTTGTCCATCCTGTATCTGACTGGTCGCATAGGATTTTTTGGTATTCTGTATGGCATCATAAGATGCATTTTTGGATAGGAAATACGTCCACAAACTGTTGTCTACATCACCATAAGAATAGGTGACCAGACCTGTTTCATCCACAACATGTATCGCATCAATGCGCTGTTCATAAGCATATTCGTCTATAAATTCTGCAGGGTCTTCTCCTGCCGCCAGACACCGGCTCAATTCATTCGCCTTGTCCAAAAGACGGATCTCGCTTTTTGTCCGATCTGCCACTTCATAATTATTGTAACGGATGATGCGGGACTTTACGGTAGAAAAACTGTCATCTAAGGTGCGACGCAGACTGGCTTTGTTGCCTTGTATCATCAACATACCACTGATAAGCCCTACGGCAATGCCAAGGATGAGCAAAAAACAGATCAGACTTATTTCATCGCTTTTTCTTTTTCCTTTACTCTGCATCTGTCTCACTCCATATCAGATCCGCTTCCATGCCATATTTTTTCAGGATAGAAGCCATGCTTCCATCCTCCTGCATCTGGTTTAAAACCTCCGTCAATTCCTCTGCCAATTCCTCATGGATACCCTTTTGAAATGCCACGCCCAGTTGTGAATGATAGATACTCTCATCTAAGATGTAAAAATCATCCGGCATAGTATCAACAAACAACTGTAAGGCACTCCTATGCCCTGCAATCGCGTCACAATAGCCTTTACGCAGACAGGCACACATCTCATCCAATGTTGCAAAACTATAAACTTCTCTGACCTCCGGGATCTGTGGGTTCTCATGGCTCAACAGGATCTCATCCGGCTTGGAGGATACCTGCACGGCAAAGCGCTTGTCCTCAAGATCCTGCAAAGTATGAATCCCACTGTCAGCACGGACAGCGACGACCTGATAACTGTTCAGATAAGGCCCCGCCCATGTGTACATATCCTCCCGCTCTGTCATCGTAATGCAACTCCACACACAATCGATCTCACCGGATGCCAGATAATCATTCTTCTTTTCCCAGGTGATCTGACGGAACTCCGGCTTATATCCCATGCGCGCAAATGTCTCTTTTGCGATCTCTACATCCACACCCGTATATTTGCCATTGTCATCAATATAACTGTAAGGCTTGTAATGATCTACTCCGATGACGATTGTTGGAATTTCTTCCTCTGTCATGCTCTCCTGACTTCCACAAGCGGATAATACCACGGCGATCACAAGCAACAACACCGGCAAAATATACTTCTTTCTCATAAACTCTTATGTCCCCTATCTTTCTTTTATTCTGCCTCAGCCATATTCTGAGCCAGTTCCTCAAACTGCTTTCTGGTCATGCAAAAGGCGTTGATCAATTTTGGTGAAAAGACACCACACTCGCCCTTTACGATCATATGGTATGCCTTGCGCAGGACTGCCGTCTGCTCCATATGATCTTCACTCACCAAGAGGATGAAATTGTTATAGATGATCTCTTCCTGTTCCTCATGGTCATCCCATTTTCTGCTTCTTCCAAGGCATGACGATGTTTTTCCATCTCCTTGGCGGTATACATAAAACTGGTATAGGTGCCGATCGGCAGACCCTCCAGCATACCCAGACGGATCTCTTTCATCTGTTGTCAGGAGTAGCGTGGATTCTGATAGTAGGAAACATCCAGCCTTTCTTCCAGACCAAGTACAATCTCACGGATGGTCATGCCCCGCTGGGTCACAGAAAGATAGGGATCGATATCCAAGCCCGTCTCTTTGCCGGCTTCGATCTCTATTTCCTGATCTCTGGTAAACGCCCCCGCCATCTATTCTGCATCCTCTTGCTCTAAGCGGGTCACAGCATCCTGAATGGTCTGATACTGATTGTCCATTGCCTCCATCAATTCTTCTGCACCTTTAAATGTTCCGGCACGAAAGATCTCCGTAATATCATAAGAAGTATGGTATAGATCCGAAAATCCCAAATTCAGGCAGACACCCTTTAAGGTATGCGCTGCCCGGAATGCTTCTTCTACATTCTTCTCTGCTACTGCCTTTTTCATATCGGAAAAACTTGGATCATCCAAAAATTTGATGGCAAATTTCTTGACGATCGCCTCACTACCTCCAAATCTTTGGAGCACATCCTGCCAATCTGCTCCGATCATTTCATAACATTCCTGTACGGTCATTGTCCGTCCTCCGTATTCTATGTATTTTGCTTTGTGTAAGCGCAATCTATCCTATAGGTATAATAAACCTATGATATGTTCTCACTATACGCCTGCTTTTCCGGAAACACCAACACTTTTCGCTCCCAAAGGCTACCATACACCAAATTCCTGATCCTATGTAAACATTCCTGTCGAAAAAAGACGACAAAAGGCAAAAAAAGAGGAATGTGCATATCTCATACACATTCCTCTGTCATTTCATATCTTATTCATGGGCTTAGCCAAAGTATCTCTCAAGCAGACCCTTTAATGCCTTGCCATGTCTTGCCTCGTCACGAGCCATCTCATGTACGGTATCGTGGATAGCATCCAGATTGTTCTTCTTTGCACACTTAGCAAGATCAACCTTTCCTGCGGTAGCACCAAACTCACAATCTACTCTCCAAGCCAGATTGTCCTTGGTCGTAGCCTTCATGTTTGGCTCAAGATCCTCACCTAACATCTCAGCGAACTTTGCAGCGTGCTCTGCTTCTTCGTATGCTGCCTTCTCCCAGTAAAGTCCGATCTCCGGATAAC